>JAYVRF010000034.1:0-10471 GCA_043756925.1 Arcicella sp.
TACGGCTTGACGTGGAACAATTTTCTCAACCGTTCTGCCTCCACTTGGGTCGTTATAATCCTGTTCATCGCCTCTACCACCTGCCAAACCGCCTAATAAAGTTGATAAAGCATCATCTTTTTGAGTTTGTAATTTCGGTTGCGGAGCTTGCCTTACTTGTTGTTTTGGAGCTTGTGCTTCTTGAATTTCAGGCATATCAGCTTTCATCAAGAAACTCACCGTATCGATGTTGATTCTACTCAAAAAGCGTTCAAATAACTTCACGGCTTCAAATTTATAAATCAGCAAAGGGTCTTTCTGTTCGTAAGAGGCATTTTGAACCGATTGTTTCAAATCGTCCATATCTCTCAAATGCTCCTTCCATTCTTGGTCAATCAAACTCAAAGCAATGGTTTTTTCCATTTCTTGAATCAATTTTCTACCATTCGTTTCAATCGTTTCTTGGGCATCCGCAAACATATTCGACATCATATTTCCACTCACAATCGGCACTTGCATCCCTGTGTATTTATGAGAAAGTGCTTCATTGGCAAAATTAACCACTTTTGTCATCAATCCTTTGTTCTTGGCTTGATAATGATTTTCGGCTGCTTCGTATAAACGAGTTGTTCTTTGTTGGGTATTTAACTTCGTAATTTCGTCTCTCGAAAACGGAGGAATAATTCCCAAAATCTCAATGCAACGCAATTCCAATTCGTCATACGTGGCATTATTCTGTACCACTTCCGAACAAACATCATACGTATTATTGGCAATATCCAAGGCTAAACGTTCGCCAAAAAGGGCGTTTTGACGACGTTTATAAATGGCATTTCTTTGGTAATTCATCACGTCATCGTATTCCAAAAGACGTTTACGAATGCCGAAGTTATTTTCCTCCACTTTCTTCTGAGCTCTTTCTACCGAAGACGTAATCATCGAATGCTGAATCACTTCGCCTTCTTCCATGCCCATTCTGTCCATAACCTTTGCAATACGGTCTGAACCAAATTTACGCATCAAATCATCTTCCAACGAAAGAAAGAATTGCGTTGAACCCACATCTCCTTGACGACCAGAACGCCCACGCAACTGTCTGTCAACTCGACGAGATTCGTGCCTTTCCGTGCCCACAATCGCCAATCCACCCGAATTTCGAGAATCAATTGATAATTTAATATCCGTTCCACGACCCGCCATGTTGGTTGCAATGGTCACCTTTCCAGACTGTCCCGCCTCCGCCACGATGTCTGCCTCACGAGCGTGTTGCTTAGCGTTCAATACGTTATGTTGAATTTTACGGATTGATAACATTCTACTCAATAATTCAGAATTATCAACCGATGTCGTACCCACCAAAATCGGGCGACCTGCATCCACTAATTCCTGAATTTCATCGGCAACGGCACTATATTTTTCACGAACAGTTTTATAAACTTTATCTTCATGGTCAAATCTTGACATTTTACGGTTGGTCGGAATTGTAATTACGTCCAACTTGTAAATTGTCCAGAATTCACCCGCTTCCGTTTCCGCCGTTCCAGTCATACCACATAGTTTATGGTACATTCTGAAAAAGTTTTGTAGCGTAATCGTTGCATAAGTTTGCGTAGCATCTTCAATATTTACGCTTTCTTTGGCTTCAATGGCTTGGTGCAAACCGTCAGAATAACGACGACCTTCCATAATACGACCCGTTGATTCATCCACGATTTTCACTTTCCCGTCGTTTTCATCCACAATATATTCAACGTTTTTCTCGAATAAAGAATACGCTTTCAATAATTGCGTAACGGTATGAATGCGTTGCGTTTTGGCAGAATAATCACGGATAATCGCCTCTTTTTCTATTAATCTTTCTTGTTCCGTAATATCCGTTTTTTTCTCAATTCTATTTAAGTCAATTGATAAATCAGGAATTACAAAAAAGTCAGGATTTTCAACCGTGCGAGCCATGAAAGACAAACCCTTTTCAGTCATTTCAACCTGGTTATTTTTCTCTTCAATCGTAAACATCAAAGGAGCGTCGGCTTCGGGCATTAGCTTTTGATTCTCGGCTAAATAGATATTTTCCGACTCCTGCATAATTTGCTTTACACCCGTTTCGGAAAGGTATTTAATTACGGGACGAGCCTTTGGAAACCCCCTGTGAGCACGGAAAAGAGCCAATCCACCCGCTTTTTTATCACCAGCAGCAATTAATTTCTTGGCTTCAATCAAATGGTCTTGCACAATTTTCTTTTGCTGTTCCACCATTTTTGCCACCAACGGATTGAAGGCATCAAACTCTTGTTCGTCTCCACGAGCCATTGGTCCTGATATAATTAAGGGTGTTCTTGCATCATCAATCAACACCGAATCAACCTCGTCAACCATCGCAAAATGGTGCTTGCGTTGCACTTGCTCCTCAGGTGTACGAGACATATTGTCACGGAGATAATCGAAACCAAATTCGTTGTTCGTTCCGTAAGTAATATCAGCTAAATAAGCCTGACGACGTTCGTCCGTGTTGGGTTCGTGTTTATCAATACAATCAACGGTAAGACCGTGGAATTCAAACAAAGGAGCATTCCATTCAGAGTCACGTTTTGCCAAATAATCATTGACCGTAACCAAATGAACGCCCTGTCCACCCAACGCATTTAAGTAAGAAGGCAAGGTTGAAACCAACGTCTTTCCTTCACCCGTTGCCATCTCCGCAATTTTTCCTTGATGCAACACAACGCCACCAATTAATTGAACGTCATAATGAATCATATTCCATACAATCTCATTACCCGCAGCCATCCATTTGTTGTGCCAAATGGCGGTTTCTCCTATGATTTCAACGTTTTTCTTTTTGGCGGCAATGAATTTATCGTGAACCGTTGCCGAGACTTCTAACTTTTCATTTTCTGTGAATCGTCTGGCAGTTTCCTTCATTACTGCGAAAGCACGGGGCAGAATTTCTAACAATACAACTTCTAATTGCTTATTTCTATCTGAACCAAAAGTATCTATTTGATTAAAAATGACTTCTTTAGCATCCACTGACATTTCGGGATTGGCTTCGATTTCCATTTTCAAATCAGAAATGTCGGCATCAATTTTCGCTAAATTTTTCTGGATAATCTCTTTTAATTCAGCCGTTTGCTGACGGAGTTGTTCGTCTGAAAGGTTTCGCAGTTTTGAATATTCAGCGTTGGTTTTCTCAACGTAGGGCATCAATTCCTTAATGTCTCGGTCGGATTTCGTACCGAACATCTTGGTAACGGCTTTGGTGATGTAATTTATCATTATACTGGGTTTTGTGCTAATTATGATGACAGGTGCAACCAATTGACTGGATTACCCGTCTTTAAAGTGAAAATACTCACAAATTTAGTTCATTCAAACGAATTTATTTTAAACGTTTTGTATTTTAAACGTTCTAATGCAATAGTTGTGAAATTCTGCACACAATCTTCTTGAATCATATGAAAATAAAATCGAAGCCTATTGGGTGTTTTGTGAAAGTTATATGATTATTTTGTACAATAATTCAATATCAAATGATAAGATTATGAATAAAATCTTCCACATTATCTTTATAAGAAAAACATTAACACGCTTAATCAATAAAACTACATTTCTCTTATTTTTAATTGGAGCAAGTTTTTTGAGTTATGCCCAACAACCTGCTGGTTTTCAAGACAATGTGTATGTTAATGGTTTTGATGGAGTTAATGGAATAACCTTCGATGAAGCTGGGCGTGCTTACGTGTGGGAAAAAGTGGGGAGACTACACTGCAGAACGTTGGATGGAATATGGCGTCAGCTTTTAGATATTAGTGATGAGGTAAATACTGCCACTGATTCTGGACTAAAAGGCGTTGCATTACATCCAAATTTTTTAACGAATGGTTACATTTATTTGCTTTATGAAGTGGACAGACATCATTTGATGAATTTTGGACTATCTACTTATGATTCTACAGCCAATAATTATTTGGAGGCTTCAATCAGTCGCATTACTCGTTATACCATCAATACCTCAACCTTTAGTAATGTCTTTTTGGGTAGTCGTTTTGTTATTCTTGGCAATTCACCCACCGATGGATTTCCATTTGTTCATGATTCGCACAATGCGGGTTCTTTAATTTTTGGAACAGATGGCACTTTGTTGGCTTCTTGTGGTGAATCTTCTGCCACAAATGCTGACCCTGGTTCAGATGAAACCACTTATTATGCCCAAGCATTACAAGACGGAATTTTAAAATCAGATGATACGCTGACAACTTCTATTAATGAAAATGAAAACGTTGGTTCGTGGCGAACACAAATGAAAAATTGTTTGAGTGGCAAAATTATCAGAATTGACCCATTAACGGGCAACGGAATCTCGACCAACCCATTTTATGATGCCGCAAATCCACGAGCAGCCAAATCAAGAGTTTGGGCGATGGGTTTGAGAAATCCCTTTAGAATGACTTTAAAACCCAACACGGGTGAGCATCTCCCATCAGCGGGTAATCCTGGGACGATTTATGTGGGTGAAGTGGGAAGTTTCAGAAGAGAGGAAGTGAACGTGGTTAAGACAGGCGGACAGAATTTTGGTTGGCCTCGATTTGAAGGAATGGAAAAAACCATAAATCCAATTGTGGCAATACCTCTTAATAGAGATGAATTTTACTTATCGGTAGATTCTACTAATCATATTCGCCCAATGATTGATTTCAGACAATCGCCTGCCCGTGCTTACGTCCAATCAACTATACGAGAAATTGGCACAGGTGCTTCAAATCAAGTTCCAGGAATTAATTTTGTGGGCGGGTGTTCAATTGGGGGTGTTTTTTATGAAGGAACAAATTTTCCGTCAGCTTATCAAGGACGTTATTTTCACGGAAATTTCAGCAATGGCGATGACCCTGCAAAGAATTGGATTCATAGTTTTACAACGAATAACAATGATGAATTGAGTGAATCGCACAGTTTTTTAACTAATGCTTTGGGTGTAACGGGGATGGCGATAAATCCAGTAAATGGTTATTTGTATTATGCCTCTTATGGTGGTTCAATCAGAGAAGTAAAATATGATTTGGGGAATCAGCCACCCATGGCAAAAGCAACGCAGGATAAAAAATTCGGCGTTAGTCCTCTGACTGTTCAATTTAATGGAAGTCAATCCACTGACCCTGAAAGTGGTGTTTTGACTTATCTTTGGAATTTTGGTGATGGTTCAACCTCAACGAGCGTGAATCCAACGCACGTTTTTACTACCCCAAATTCAGACCCCATTCGCTATGATGTAATCCTTACAGTAACGGATAATCAAAGTCAAACAAATAGTGTTTCGTTAATCGTTTCTGTTAATAATACTCCTCCTGTTATAAATTCGACAACGGTTGACAACTTAAATATTTATGCGAATACGAGTAATGAAACCATAGCACTTCAAGCCAATGTAACGGATGCTCAAACACTTACCAGTCAATTAGTTTTTAAATGGGAAACATCGTTACACCACGATACACACTTTCACCCTAATCCTGTGAACACTCAACAAAATAGTAATTTTACAATGACTCCTCTTCCTTGTGATAATGAAGTATATTTTTATCAAGTAAAATTGACAGTAACGGATGCCCATGGTCTTTCTACGGTAAAAACTAAAAATATTCTTCCCCATTGCGCTCAAAATACAGGGGACACTCAACCACCTTCAACTCCAACAAATTTGCAGTTAACTAATCTCAACACCTCTCGAATATCCTTTTCTTGGACTCCATCAACGGATAATGTGGGAGTAGCCACCTACGAAATTTTTAAAGATAGCGTTAAAATTGATGAGTCTCTTCGTTCTAATTACACCGCAATTGGTCTGCAACCAGCAACTTTTTATTTGTTTAAAGTCACCGCAAAAGATACTGCTGGTAATATTTCAAGTCAAAGTAGTGGATTAGGGATTTACACAGATAATTTAGTGACAAAGGACGAAATTATTTATGGAGATGCTTTGAATGGAAATTGGCAAAATTCTTCCACTCTTTCATCCATGACAATCAACAACAGTGTTTATCCAATCATTAATAATCGTTCAATAAAAATTAATAGTCCAGTAAATGGTCAATCCCTAATTTTAACTCATAATGGCTTTCCAATTGATACAATGGGTTATAAAAACGGAATTGAATTTTGGGTTTATAATCAAGGAAGTACTTTGTTTCCGTTCCAAATTCAAGCATTTTCCACTAATTCGGGCAACGGCGGTTCAACCTTAGGATTATCTGCCGATGCCAATAAATGGACACATTTTCTGCTTAATTGGGCTATTCTTGGTAATCTAACCCAAGTAAGTAAAGTCGCATTTACCTTGAACCAAACCCAAAGTCAAAGTCTTTATTTTGATGAAATAAAATTAGTGTATTGTGCACAAATGTATTCCGTACGAACAGGAAACTGGAATCAAAGTACAACTTGGTCTTGCGGGCGAATCCCGATTTCAACGGATGATGTTACTATTAGTGGAGGAAATACTGTGACCATTCCAAACGGTGTAAGTGCAACGCTAAAATTCTTGGAACTTATCGGTACACTTAACGTACAAACAGGAGCAATTTTTGATATTAAAAAATACTAAAATAGGTATGAATTATGAGGTCGTAGGTATGAGATATAAAATTGCAGTTTTCATTTTTTATTATTTCATATTTTCATCTCATATCTACAACCTCATAACTCATACCTAAAAAACATGAACGCAAACAAAATTTTTAGCCTTGAAGGCAAAGTTGCCCTCATCACGGGAGCATCAAAAGGGATTGGCGAAGCCATTGCACGATTTTATGCCGCTTGTGGGGCAACAGTCGTAATCAATTCTCGAAAACAAGAAGAATTGGATAAAGTTGCTGCTGACATCAATGTGCAAGGAGGAAAATGTGTGGGAATTGCCGCCAATGCAGGTGACATTGCGGGTTGCAAATCGTTAATCGAAAAAACCATTGAACTCTACGGAGGAATTGATATTTTGGTAAATAATGCCGCTACGAATCCTGTTTATGGACCCGTTTTGAATGCCGAAGAATGGGCGTTTGACAAAATTATGAACATCAACGTTAAAGCTCCTTTTGAGTTAAGTAAAATGGTTTACCCCATTATGAAACAACGTGGTGGAGGTTCAGTAATTAATATCAGTTCAATCGCAGGAATTACTCCGGACCCAGGTTTAGGCTTATATTCTGTCTCGAAAGCAGCTTTGAATATGCTCACAAAAGTAACCGCAAAAGAATGGGGTGTTGATGGAATTAGAGTGAATTCAATTTGTCCTGGCTTAATCAAAACCAAATTTTCGGAAGCCCTTTGGCAAAACGAACAAATACTGAATCGGTTCGTGAAAAATCTGCCAGTTGCCCGCATGGGAACGGTTGAAGAGATTGCTGGATTAGCTCTTTTCTTAGCTTCGGATGCTTCAGGATATTGCACGGGTGGAATTTACACGGCTGATGGTGGGACTACGATCTAAAGAGTATGTGATTCATAAAGAATGCCTCAGTCGAAAGATTGAGGCATTCTTTATGAATCACATAATAAACTACAAAATTTTCTTTTTGGCATATTTAAGTAGTCAATTATAATGAATAGACGTTTTAAAATTGATTGGTATTTTAATAAATTTTAAAATCATCAATAATGTACAAAAAAGTATAAGTATTATACAATTTTAACTAAAATTGCAATGTTCTAATTTTATTGAATTAGCAAAAACTAATAGAATAAATCCGTGTTCAATCACTCTTAAAATCCCAAAGAAAATGAACTCACTTTTCGACTCACAAACCTGCCAAGAAATCATCCAACGCATTGAAAATCTGACTGTTGATTCGCCTCGGCAATGGGGCAAAATGGACGTTGCTCAAATGATGGCTCACTGTGCTTTCAGTATGGAAACGGCAATCGGTGAAAGAAATCCTCCGAGAACATTTCTTGGAAAATTAGTAGGAAGACTCATGCAAGGAGAATTGACTAATGACAAACCGATGGGTAAGAATTTACCTACACATCCACAGTATGTAATGGTTGATTCAAAAGATTTTGAAAAAGAGAAAAGTCGCTTAATTTCTTCCATTAAACGTTTTTCGGAAAACGGAGAGTCAAAAGTAACTAAAAATCCTCACCCATTTTTTGGAAACATTACACCGTTGCAATGGAGTTCTGGGAATTACAAACATCTTAACCATCATTTGAGGCAATTTGGAGGGTAATTTTTATTGTAGAGGCGTATAACCTTAGCCCATTTCATACGTGGCGTATGCTATACACCCCTACATTTGTAAAACTTTGTGAACCTTTCTTTCTAATTTAAATCTTAAAATCTCTAAATTGCGAATTATTACGAAATCGAAATCATTTAAAATTACATAATGAAAATTTCAACCAATTCTAAGAAGGACGTTTATACTCACATAGCCATTATTATTTTATCATTGTTGGTGCTATTTTTCAGCTTCTTTTTCCTTTATTTACCTTGGAGTACAAATCACGGAGAAGCCATCACTGTTCCAAATCTGAAAGGCTTATCAATGGAAGAAGCCGAAGACCTTTTGAGCGATAGAAATCTTGAATTTGAGGTAACTGATAGCACTTTTACGCCAAATTTGAAACCACTGACCGTTCTTTCTCAGTATCCCTTGGAAAATTCAAAAGTAAAACAGGGTCGTAAGATTTATTTGACGATAAATACTGAAACTGCCCCCATGATTAAGCTCCCAAAATTAACCGAAATGTCAGTCAGAAGTGCTGAACAACAACTTTTAGTTTCGGGACTGTTAAAACCTGATTTAGAGTACCAAAATGATATTCGTGAAAATGAAGTATTAGAAGTTAAGTATCAGGGTACGAAAATGGATGCTGGTACGTTAATTGCAAAAGGTTCAAAGATTACGCTGGTAATTGGAAACGGAACGGGCGATACGGAAATTGATATTCCGTGTGTGGAAGGCAAAGGTTTTGACGAAGCCCAAATCATCATAAAAGGCTCTGGTTTACAGATTGGAACAATAATTTATGACCCCGCTTCAACGGAACCTGCGGGGGTAGTTTTCAGACAAAATCCCGCCTGTAGTGATGGAGGAAAGATTCGTTCGGGCGAAATGATTGATATTTGGGTATCGGGCGAACAGCCAAACTGATTTTAGTTATTGGTTAATTTGTTAGTGGTTATTAATGAGAAATAACTTTCAAATGATTGATAGCGAGCAAGTTATTAATCATTTGAAAGTTATTTTTGTACCTATTCTGGTAATCTCTTCAACCACCAAAAACTATTAACGAATAAAAATAACAATGAAAAGATTTACTAAAAACTATCTTCTTTCAACCCTACTCCTTTCATTATTCTGTCAGGCTTCATTCGCTCAATTTCAAGTTGTTCCCTTAAAAAATATTGAGAAAGACAAGCCTTCATCTGCCAAAATAATGGCGTTGAGTTTGCCTTTTTTTGATGATTTTTCTACTTCAATTAATCGCCAAGACCAATCAAAATGGCAAAAAGGTGGCGGCATTTTTATTAACAATACCTTCACAAATAATCATCCTACACTTAACATAGCTACATTTGATGGACTTAGAGCCAATGGAAGTCCCTACGATTTTACTAATTCTCTCTCCGAAGGTTCAACCGATACTTTAACATCGCTTCCCATTAATTTATCAGGAAAAACAATTGCTGATTCCATTCATTTGAGTTTTTTTTATCGTGGGCAAGGACTTGGTGATAAACCCGATTTGAGGGATTCTTTGAGGTTGCAATTTTTAACGAATGGAAATATTTGGAGAACCGTTTGGATAGATTCGGCACAAACAGTTTCAAATCAATTTAAGCAAGTAATTATCCCAATTCGAGCCAATTTTTATCTCCATTCAGACTTTCAATTTCGTTTTCAATCCTATGGTAGACAATCAGGGCAATTTGATGTTTGGCATTTGGATTATATTTATTTAGATGAAATAAAAAACGTGTTACCAAACGGTAATATTTCACGAAATAGGAATGATAAAAATCCTTCGACAAAGGAAATAACTGCCATTTATACAAGAGATTTTGCTGCTCGAAATCAAACCTCAGGCTTATTAAAAAACTATTCTGCGATGCCAATGGGTCAGTTTTTGGCAAAACCCGAAAAAGAATTAGCGGATAGTGTGAAAAGTGATGTAAGCAACCTTTTTAATAATGATAATCGAATTTATCCAAATTATTCCGTCAAAAATTTACTGAATAATTTAATAATTCAAAAGAAAGACTCCGTTGAGACTCCCGTTCCAAGAAAGTCTTTTGCCACATTTCGAATTAAAAATAATTTAGATGTTAATTCTCTGAAGAGAGATACTGTAAAAGCACTTTTACAGATAAAATTTGATGTAAGATCAGGTGATGCAAAAGCTTTCACGGTGAATGATACCATCAGTAGATACGTTGATTTGAGTAATTATTATGCCTACGACGATGGTACGGCTGAACAAGCGGCATATCTCAAAA
>JAYVRF010000035.1:0-10433 GCA_043756925.1 Arcicella sp.
CAAAAACCTCCATGGAGATTGATGAAAACTTGCATTTACTTGATAATGAACGTTGTGTGATTATGCGGGATAAGGATATGCAGCGTGAGTGAATTAAAAAACAATAATCAAAGTGAACATAAAAACCTTAAAAAACATCTACTTCTTAGGCATTGGTGGCATTGGAATGTCGGCAATTGCTCGTTGGTTTATTGCTAATAGCTATACTTTGGCTGGTTACGACAAAACCGTAACGCCACTCACCAGTGCCCTCCAAGCGGAAGGAATTGCCGTTCATTTTGAGGATGATATTTCGCTGATTCCGAAGGAGTTTTTGCGTAATCCTGCCGAGACGCTTATTGTCTATACGCCCGCTATTCCCAAAGACCATAAGGAGTTTAACTACTTGAAAGACAGTGGGTTTACTTTAATGAAACGCTCGCAAGTGTTGGGATTGTTGACGCAAAATTTCTTTACGATTGCCGTTGCGGGTACGCACGGGAAGACCACAACTTCTTCGATGGTGGCGCATATTTTGAAGAATGCAGGGAAAAACGTGACGGCATTTTTGGGAGGAATTACACAAAATTACGGGACAAATTTTTTAGTAAATGAAGGCATTGAAAACGTAATTTGCGTTGTTGAAGCCGATGAGTTTGACCGTTCTTTCCTAACGCTTTTTCCCGATTTAACCATCGTAACATCCACCGATGCTGATCATTTGGATATCTACGGAGACCATGCCAAACTCTTAGAATCCTTCCAATTATTTGTTTCGCAGATAAAAGATGGTGGCAAATTGTATCAGTATGACGGCGTAGATTTACAAGATTTTACCCGAAACCAAGCCCAAGTTTTTGGCTTGCACATAGGCGATTTTAGAACCGAAAACCTACGAATTGAAAATGCTGAAATGGTCTTTGACATTGTTTATCCAGACGGAATTATTAAAGATTGTAGCCTCTTAACGCCTGGTTATCATAACGTTACGAATGTCATTGCGGCAGCAGCGGTTGCCTTGCAAGTGGGCGTGTCACCCGAGGCAGTGCATGAAGGAATTTGTAGCTTCAAAGGCGTGAAAAGGCGTTTTGAGTATCAAATTCGTACTGAGAAAATGGTTTACATTGATGATTATGCTCATCATCCAACCGAGATTGAGGCATTCCTTTCGTCAGTAAAAGCATTGTATCCAAACCGTAAATTAACGGTTGTTTTTCAACCGCATTTATTCTCTCGGACGAATGATTTTCAAGAAGGTTTTGCCAAAAGTTTAGATTTGGCGGACGACTTGCTTCTCTTGGATATTTACCCCGCCCGTGAACTTCCGATGAAGGGGGTCACATCAAATATTATTTTTAATAAAATGAACTTGAAGAGCAAAATCCTTTGCACCAAATCAGAGGTTTTAGAATTATTAAAAGCTAAACAACCCGAATTATTAGTAACCGTTGGAGCGGGAGATATTGATACCCTAATCCCAATTCTCCGAGACTACTTCCAGTAGATTTATGGCAAGTCTCATCTGCATTCCATCAAAAAAAAATCATCCTAAATCTGCGTTGCGAAGCATCTGCGTCATCTGCGTTCCATTAATACTCGTACCTTTGTACCATGGAAATCAACAAACAAATCCTTTCAAAATTAGGTATTGAGACTCTTAACCCAATGCAGGATGCGGCTTATTGGGCTATTTTACAGGAGAAAACCACCTTTTTAATTTCTCCAACGGGTTCTGGGAAAACTTTGGCGTTTCTGCTACCATTGCTCCAAATTCTTGATCCTAAGAAAAATACCGTTCAATGTCTCATCCTCACGCCTTCCCGTGAATTGGCGATGCAGATTGAAAACGTTTGGAAAAGTATGGGAACGGGCATGAAAGTGAATGTTTGTTACGGGGGACATTCAATGGCGACTGAAATTCAAAATCTGAGTAACCCTCCTGTCTTACTTGTGGGTACACCTGGACGTATTTTCGACCATATTACTCGCAAAACTTTTGATTTAGACGGTGTGAAAACCCTGATTTTGGACGAGTTTGATAAGTCCTTAGATTTGGGTTTTCACGATCAAATGTCCTATATTATTGGCAGTTTGCGTAATCTTAATAAACGAGTTTTAGTATCGGCGACTTATGGAATCAAAATCCCTGAATTTGTGGGGTTTACTTCGCCCGTAACCTTAAATTTTATTCCTGAAAATGAAGAAAAAAAGGCTTTGGAAATGAAAGTCGTCATTTCGGAAGCGAAGGATAAAGTTGATACCCTTTTTGACTTAATTTGTTCCTTAAATTCAGAATCCGCCCTCATTTTTTGCAACCATCGTGATGCCGTGGAACGTACTTCCGAATTGCTGAATGAAATGGGAATTTACACTACTTTTTATCACGGCGGAATGGATCAAGACGATAGAGAAAGAGCTTTGATTTTGTTCAGAAATGGCAGTGTTAATTATTTAGTAACCACCGACTTAGCGGCGAGAGGTTTGGACATTCCAGAAATGAAGCACGTTATTCATTATCACTTGCCCATTCAAGAACATGAATTTACGCACAGAAATGGTCGAACAGCCCGTATGCACGCATCTGGGACATCATATTTGATTTTTCATCGGAATGAATTTCGTCCAAAATATATTCCAGAATCTATTGAAGAACTGATTTTGCCCGAAAATAATCCACTTCCAAAAGCCCCCGAATTCGTCACGATTTACATCAGCGGAGGTAAGAAAAACAAGCTAAACAAAGTTGACATTGTAGGATTTTTCTCGAAAAAAGGAGAATTGGAAAGAGGAGATTTAGGTTTAATTGAAGTCAAAGATTTTATGTCTTTCGCAGCCGTGAAACGTTCAATTTTCAGAACACTTTTGGAAAAAATTAAGGATGAAAAAATTAAAGGGAAAAAGTATAAAGTGGAGGTGGCTCGTTGAGGTGAAAACGATAAAATAAGTCAGGATACAGAAAAAAGAGTGTAGAAGTGTTTTCCTTCTCCATTCCTTGTTCTGTATTCTGACTTATCTTATCGTTTCACTAATCTGTCCTTTTTTTCAAGTAGATTTGATATTGTTCATCCGTTAAAAGTGCCTTCATTTCCTTGTCTCTTTCATCTCTCATGGCTTGGGCTTTTGTACGATATTTTAAACGGATTTCTTCTGAAAAAGGAGGCAAAAGTTTCTTGATTTCATCTTGAAATTCAATGCGTTTGAAGGCGTAATTGATATTTGCATCCTCAATTTTAGGAATTTGCTCCTCCGTTAATTTCAACTTCTTTGTCATCCATTTCGTGTCCTCATTAGCCATTTTTTCAGGGTCTAATTCGGCAGGTTTTGGGGGCGTACTTGACCCAGCTTGAGGAATTCCACTCCCACGACCGTATCCCCCCCCGCCATATCCCCCGCCTCCCCCGTAGCCACCTCCATATTGTGCTTGGCTTTTTTGAATGGATAACATAATGGAAAGCGTTGTGAAAAGTATGAATGTTAATTGTTTTGAGTTCATTTTTGGTGAGTTTTAGTTCCTTACAAAGATAATCTATTTTTTGCTTTGGTTATCTTTTCCCTTAAATATCAAGCCTTTCGTTTTTGAAAAATGGTTCTTTTTTCGTATTTTTGACATTCTTAACGCTCAAAATGAACGAATTTCAAGGTAAATATTATCACAAAAACGCTCTTGCTCAACAGGCAGATGTTCGTGAATTTACCACAAGTTCACTCTACGGTCATTTCTGTAAAATCCATCGCATCCTCACAGTTTATGTACAAATTCTGTACGTTATCAGCCTCTTCGGTATTGGTTAGTTACGACTTAAAATAAGTCAGAATAAAGAATAGCAACGGCTGCCGCAAGGAATTAAGAATGTAGAAGCGATACTTAAACTTTTATTTCTAAATTCTCCATTCTTTGCGTTTTATTCTTAAATCAAAAATTTAATAATATGAGCGTCCACGCTCACCAAATACCATGATTTCCACAACACAAAATTATACTATGCAATCTCCATCCGACAGAGCCATGATGCTCGAGGACCGTTTCGGAGCTCATAATTATCACCCAATGCCCGTAGTCCTGCAAAAAGGCGAAGGCGTGTTTGTTTGGGACGTTGATAATAAACGTTATTTCGACTTTCTGTCAGCGTATAGTGCTGTAAATCAAGGGCATTGCCACCCAAAGATTGTTCAGGCTATGATTGAACAGTCTCAAAAATTAACCTTAACTTCTCGTGCTTTTTATAATGACCAACTTGGTATTTGTGAAAAATTTATGTGCGAATATTTCGGATATGATAAAGTGCTGATGATGAATTCAGGAGCAGAAGGAGGGGAAACCGCCTTGAAATTAACCCGTAAATGGGCGTATAAAGTTAAAGGAATTGCCCAAGACCAAGCTAAAACCGTATTTGCCGCAGGAAATTTTTGGGGCAGAACCATTGCTGCAATCTCATCCTCAACCGACCCATCAAGTTATTCAGATTATGGTCCGCTTTTGCAAGGTTACGAGATAATTCCATATAACGATTTAGATGCACTTGCGGAAGTTTTAAAGGACTCGAATGTCGCAGGTTTTATGGTCGAACCCATCCAAGGCGAAGCGGGCGTAGTCGTTCCTGACGAAGGATATTTGAAAAAGGCTTACGAAATGTGTAAGTCGAAAAACGTACTTTTCATCGCTGACGAAGTGCAGACGGGCATTGCACGCACAGGCAAGCGTTTATGTTGCGACCATGAGGATTTTAAACCAGATATTTTAATTCTTGGGAAAGCACTTTCAGGAGGAGTTTATCCAGTTTCAGCGGTGCTTTGTAATGACGAAATAATGCTCACTATCAAACCAGGTGAACACGGCTCAACCTATGGCGGAAATCCGTTGGCGTGTGCCGTAACAGTAGCAGCATTGAAAGTCGTTCAAGATGAAAAATTAGCTGAAAATTCCGAACAAATGGGGCAATTATTCAGAAAAAGAATGAACGATATTATGGTTCAACGTATTGATTTACTGACAGTTGTTAGGGGAAAGGGACTTTTAAACGCCATTGAAATTAATGATTCAGAAGACGGTGAAACTGCCTGGAATATGTGCATGGCTTTCAAAGAAAATGGACTTTTAGCCAAACCAACGCACGGTAATAAAATTCGTTTTGCTCCGCCTTTGGTCATTACAGAATCACAAATGAACGAGGCTTGTGATGTGATTGAGAAGGTAATTCTGAACTGGTAATTTTGCAGGAGGAATGGAAGAAGGGAGATAGGAGGAATAGAAATTGAGCTTATAAATCTGTCTCCATTTTCCCTGTCTCTTTTCCTCCCTTGATTACTTAGGGATAATTTTCCTACGTAAACGACTCAAAGATTGTGGTGTAATTCCCAAAAAATTAGCTAAATATATTTGTGGTGTTCGTTGCATTAACTCAGGGTGGTCTTTTGCTAAACGTTCATAACGCTTTTGGGCAGTTTCTGAAATAAATGAACGAATCCTAATTTCCTGTTCTATTGTGTAGTATTCAAAAATAATCCTACCGACTCGCTCCCATTTAAAGGATTTTGAATATAAAATCTCTAAATTATCTTTCGTTATTACTGATAAATAAGTATCCTCAACAGCTTGTATAAAATCGGTGCTTGGTAAGCCAGAAGCATAAGATTCAGTAGCGGTTAAAATTTGGTTTTCAATCACTAACACAAACGTTTTTTCAACTTCTTCTTTTACAAAATATGAACGTAACATCCCTTTATTTACAAAGAGAATATCCGAATTAAATTCTCCTTCTTTTACCCAAAATTCCCCCTTTTTCAGGGTTTTTTCTACAAATAAATGCTGTATATCTTGAATTTCTTCGTCTGTAAAAGGTACTAATTGTTTAATGAACTGTATTAAATTTTGAGTCATGGTATTTCTAAATAAGGCGGATTAGTATGTAAGCTGATTAATAGCAAGTTCAAAAAAACGCTTTTTTTCTCGTACATTAGATTATCAAATGGTAATTAAATGTATATAAATAGAAAAATGATAGGGAGTTGAACGAATTTTACAGAAAATGTAAACTTTTGGTAATTCTATGACAGAAATCTATCTAAATTGATAAAATAATTTGTAGTGTAGATAATGGTTAAGACCAAAACATTTTAAAGAAGTCACACTTAATTTCATATTTTGCTTTAAACATTAATCCACAAAAACAACATGAATCAGTATTTAATTACCGCTTTTGACAGCACGAACGAAAATGCTCTCGACCACCGCATGAACATACGACCTTATCATTTGGAAGGCGTTAAAAAAATGAAAGAAAATGGAAATTTTATCATCGGAGGAGCAATTTTGAACGACGATGGAAAGATGGTAGGTTCATCCATGATTCTCCAATTTGAAAAGCCGCAAGAACTCCAAAATTGGATGGATTCAGAACCTTATATTCAACAAAAAGTGTGGGAGAAATTCGATGTAAAACCTTTTCGGGTAGCTAATGTATAGCCCGACTATGTAACTTAATTTTCCAAAATCGGGAAGTATTTTAAATTTTTACAACTTTAGCCAAATTCCAATCCACTAATTTCTCAGCGGAAGCCAAATCAATAAACGGAAAATCAGTCATTAAATCTTGTAATTTATCCAAACACCCTGCTAATCCATAATAAGATTTAAATTTACGAACTCGACTTAATTCTTCAATCATTGGTTGATTAAAGTCAAAATCTCGTGGATGAAAATAAGTCATTACGTAGTCCGATTTTTTCGTCAAAATCTTTAAAATAGGGTAGGGGATAAGGCGAAAATATCCACCGCCCGAAAAGATTAATGACTGTCCAAAACCATTAACTGTATTAATCGGAAATTCTTTTAAACGCATTCCATCAATGTCAATCCAACAAGGTTCAGCAACGCCAAATTGCTCAAATCCACCGTGCGACCTCTTAGCAGGAAATACTGAACAGTCCACTTCAATTCCATGCTTGATTAGTTCCTCAAAAACCCATTTATTTTCTTGTTTTATCGAAAATCCAGGAGCTCTGTACGCTTTAATTTTCTTGCCAGAAACATCTTCCAAAGCCTTGATTGACCTTTCTAAGTCATTTTTGAATTCCGTCCAACTTTGTTCGTAAGCCAATTGATGCAAATCAGAATGCGTTGCAATTTCGTAGCCACGTTGCGCAATCGCTCTTATAATATCAGGGTGTTTTCGAGCAACCCAACCCAAGCAAAAGAATGTAGCTTGCTGATTGGTTTGCTCCAAAAGTTGGAAAATTCGCTCCATATTTTCATGGATTCTACTGGGATATTTTGCCCAATCCGCCTCCGTTTTGGTCGAATTATTATCCAAAATATGAAACCACTCCTCTATATCAAAAGTAAGAATATTCATTTCATGTAACACGAGTTTTTTAACTCGTAAATCGTTATAAAATTCTCAATAAAACCTCTTCCCGGCTTCCAAAAACTCTTTCACATCATCCCTCGTTGGAAAAGAAAAATAAGTCATTTCTTCATTAGGATTTGGGATAAGTGCATAACTACCCGAATGAATCTTCTCGACTGATTCCAAGATTGCTTGCATTCCTAATAGCTTCGTTTCATCAATCAATTCTGCCTGAGTTTTATGACCGATTTCAACCTTTTTCTGAACTAAAATCTCTCCACTATCAATCCCCTCATCCACAAAGAAAATTGAAACACCTGTATACTTTTCACTATTTTTTATTACCCAAAAAGAAGGCATTAATCCACGATATTTAGGCAGTAAAGCCGTGTGCAAATTTAAGCAACCCTTTGGAGCAAGATTAATTAAAGGTAATCTAAATATCTGATTTCCAGCGATTGAGATTAATAAATCAGGTTTGAAATCACGCAATTTGTCTAAATTTTCAGCCTTATTAATATTCCCTTCAATCTCCACTAAAGGCACGCTATGTTTTGCTAAAATGTTCTTTACTTTTTTATTAGGATTCAACTTTGAGAGTACAAATTTTACCCCATAATTCACAAAGAAACCAAAGCCAAAAATGCTGTAGGTTTTCTTTAATTTATCGGTAAAAGATTCTCGTTTTCCAAAAGGAGAAACATCAAAAACCACTGTTGCCACTACCTGCGAGTGTGAAGGCAGATTTTTAATCAAATAATCAATATTCTGAGCCAAATAAAATGGGTCATCTTGGGTAAGCAAAATTATGCGCATATTTTTAGAGTAAGACAGGTTTCCAACCTGTTATTTTGATGATTGTGACCAAGTTAGAAACCTGTTTTACTTTTTCAAAAACAGCTGCCCAATCTTAGCAATCGGCTTCATCCAAAGCGTAAACCAACGAGGTTTCAAATCATTAATTGCCCACGCTCGACGGTCTTCCATATTTGCCCGATAACGATGTTTCCAAGAGGCAGTACTCGTTCCACCATTTCGCATTGTCATCACTACTTCTGGAAGATATTTTGCCGTTAATTTATTTTTATACAACATCCTTAGCATCAATTCATAATCCCCCGAACAAGTAAAATCTATGATATAATAACCAAATTTCTCAAAAGCCGATTTCTTCAAATAAAACGATAAATGCGGAGGCATCCAACCCTTTAACCAATTCTCCCGCACGTACTCACCCGAACGCCAATAACGCACAATCGTTTCGTCATTGCCCATGTTCACATATTGCTTATCGCCATAAACGGCATCCGTTTTAGCGTCCTTAAAAGTATTAGCTATATGACTGATTACGTGTGAGTTAGGATAAAAATCGTCACTCCCAATTGTCCCAATAACTTCACCAGTAGCCACTTTCACACCCTTATTCAACGCATCATAAATCCCCTTGTCAGGCTCAGAAATAAACTTGATTTTATCTCTGAAAGACTCCAAAATCTCCACTGTCCCATCTTTTGAAGCCCCATCAATCACGATATATTCTAAATCGTCATAATCCTGAGCAAGCACACTTTCAATGGTCTGGCGAATGGTTTTGGCACTGTTAAAAGAAACGGTAATGATGGATATTTTCATGTATGAAATTACTATTTTGGTCTGCAAAGATAATAAAGGACTTTTGGATTGTCAGGAGAAAATTAGCAAGCGGATGTATTTCAAAATTCCCTTTTACAGATTATTTACTTGTTTTGCATCAAAATCAAAGCAACAATCATGAAAGTGTTAGAACTTTATATCAAAAAATAGCATCAATTTGAAGATTTTACGCTGAATCTTATTTATCCAGAAAGACATAATCTTGGTGGGTAACCTTTAAATAAAGTTTGTTTTACTGGACAGAGTGGAACTGGGAAGACGACATCGTCAGTCCGATTTCAAATTAAAGATTATCCTTTTCTCTTTTCCGTCAAGATGGGACTGATTGTTTTAAGGTTTTAATATCTCGGTAAATAGTTCTAATACTGACATTAAATTTCTTCGATAATTCTGGGGACGTAATGATTCTTTTTGTTTGTAATTGAGTTAAAATTACCGTTAATCTGGAAAGTCGATTTGTGTCGTTATCATTCATTATTTTTAGAAACGTCTTCATTGAAAACATCATTTACTTATCCTCCATCCCTTTCCCAACAAGTATTTGTGGGACACATTTTTCAATTCTTGCTTCCCGAGTTTTAGCTTGTTTTGGGGCAGAGAAAAAGAGCAGATAACCTCGCTGTCTTCCAGGAGTCAAGGCTTCAAAAGCAATTTTCAAGTCGGGCATCTCACCTAATAATTGCTTGAATTCCTCTGGTATTTTGAATTCTGATGTTTTTTTGAGTTCAAATTTCCCGCCTGACTTTTCTATTTTAATGGCTTCTTTAATGTATGCCTTAATAATTGATTCACTTTCCAATATTTCTTGAAGAGTGGTAAACCTAATCTGTCGTGCCGCTTGAACATTTTCCGTTTGTTGAATTAAAATACCTTGCTCATCTTTCAGCAAAGCACCTTGCATAAATAATAAAGCACAATAATCCTTAAAACCGTGAATTAAAACTACATTATTTTTTTGAAATGTATAGCAAGGACATCCCCACTTCAATTCTTCTGTTAGCCCACAGTCAAGAATAAGCATTCTTAATTCAGCATATGCTTCTTGCCATTTAGTGTCTTTATTGAAAAACCAATCAACTTTTGGATTCATATTTTTTGTTATTGATTATTAAAATTAAGTTTCCGTTCAATATGGCATAAGTACGTATTTTCGCATCATAATACAACAATAGAATTTATAAATCTATAAACTCTTATTAAAACAAGCCAAATTCTTTTTAATTATCAGATAAAACTCGTAATTTTGCACCCCTGATTTTATCGAATTTTGAATTCTTAGATAGCAGTTTTCAACAAGCGGTACGCCGCCCGTTCAAACTTCAACAAAATTAGAAACGTGTATCTCAAATAAAACAATACAAAATGCCAACTATACAGCAGTTAGTAAGAAACGGCAGAGAGCAATTGACTTTTAAATCAAAGTCTCCAGCCTTAGATTCTTGTCCACAACGTCGT
>JAYVRF010000036.1:0-10350 GCA_043756925.1 Arcicella sp.
TTGGAAAGACCTATCAAGTACGCAGACCGAAGATAATTATTGGAAAGAAGATAACGCCCAAGATTTTCAAAAATTAGGTGATAAACATATCGTAGTTGCATCAAAAAGAGGGCGTTCTCATGCCAATGTAGGCTCATTTAGAGATGATGATTTTGCCTTCAAAAACTTCCCCGAAACAGGATGGAATGTGGTTTGTGTGGCGGACGGTGCGGGTAGTGCAACGCTTGCCAGACAAGGCTCAAAAATAGCCTGTGATGGAATTATTGAATATTTTACGCAAAATTTAACGCCAGAATCTTTCTCCGAATTCGATAATCTTCTTCAAGAACATAATTCAGGAACGGGGGAAGATACCCAGAAAAAACTCAATATTTTTGTTTATAATAAATTGGGAAGTGCTGCTTTCAATGTTCATCAAAAATTAGAAGCATTTGCCAATCAAACCGAGACAAATATCAAGGATTTTCACAGTACTTTGATATTCGTTTTGTTCAAAAAATACGAATTTGGTTACGCCATTTTATCCTTTGGCGTGGGTGATTGTCCGATTGGATTATTGAATACCGATTTAACCGAAATCAAGTTAATGAATTGGTTAGATGTGGGCGAATATGGCGGTGGAACAAGGTTTATCACCATGCTCGAAATATTTAATAGCGATAAATTTGGCACTCGTTTTGGCTTCAAATTAGTGGATAATTTCGCTTATCTGATGCTCATGACGGATGGAATCTACGACCCAAAATTTGTGGTGGAAGCCAATTTAGAGAAAATTGAAAAATGGCAAGAATTTTTGGCTGATTTAGGAGGGAATAATGAGGAAAAGATAACCGTAGCATTCGAACCAGAAAATACGGAAATAGCCACTCAACTCTCAGCGTGGATGGATTTCTGGAGTCCTGGCAACCATGACGATAGAACTTTGGCGGTAATATTTTAAACCACATTTTCAATAAAATAATGGGTGTAATTACAGTAAAATCAATATTAAATGACTCTACGTATCAATACGTTGATAATGGAGACCCAAAAAGTGGGACGGCTAAAAATGTGTATTTTAGTCCCGATAGAAAATATGTGGTTGCTATTTTTAAAGAAAAACAAGATTTTAATCAAAAAGAACGCCTCACCAAAATTGTAACCCAATATTATAACGCCATTAAAACCAAGGAAGCGGGTGATTATTACTTGGAAGAAATATATCGTTGGCCCACAGATATTATTGAAACCAATGGCAAAACGGGTTTAATTGTTCCAATTTATAACCCAAAATTTTTCTTCAAAACGGGTTATGCCACAAGTGATTTAATTAAGGGTGAAGAGAAAAATGGTAAGTGGTTTGCGGGTTCAAAATTCAGGAATAGAGCATTTCCACTGCGTTTAGATGAAAGTGAATTAGGAAATTGGCTGGGTTACTTTCAAATATGCGTTAATTTGGCAAGGGGCGTAAAAAAAATGCACCAAATGGGATTGTCTCATTCGGATTTATCGTACAATAATGTGTTAGTGGATCCCGTCACAAAATCTGCTTGTATGATTGATTTGGACGGTTTGGTGGTGCCAGGTTTATACGCTGCGGAGGTAATAGGGACGGCTGATTTTATTGCTCCCGAAGTATTAGCAAGCAAACACTTGAATAAAGCTGACCCCAATCGTAAACTTCCAAATCGCTTGACTGACCTTCATGCCTTGGCGTGTTTAGTGTATATGTACCTCCTCCATAGGCATCCACTCAAAGGGGGAAAAGTGCATGATTTGGATACCGAAAAGGACGATTTGCTTTCGATGGGCGAAAAGGCTTTATTCATAGAACATCCAACGGATGCTTCCAACAGACCCAAAATGAATCAGATTTCAAAGTGGGATGTTTATTGGTCGGATATAAATAAATTGCCCTATTCCATCACAGGACCATATTTGAAAGAACTTTTTGACCAAGCATTTATCAAAGGATTGCACAACCCTAATGAACGCCCAAATGCTGATATGTGGGAACAAGCCTTGTTGAAAACCACTGATTTGATGCAACCTTGCAGTAATTCTTCCTGCGAACAAAAATGGTACGTTTTCGATAATTCCACTACGCCCCGCTGTCCATTTTGTGGAACGGCTCACAAAGGAACTTTACCCGTTTTAGATTTGTACTATGAATTCAAACCTACCGTTTGGCGACCAGAAAATCACCGTTTAATGGTTTATCATAATCAATATCTCTTTCAGTGGCACGTCAATCGGAATATTCCAAGAAATGAACGTTTGACGGCAGCCCAAAAAGAACCCGTTGGCTATTTTACTTTTCATAACAATGCTTGGGTTTTGGTTAATCAAAAATTAACGGGATTAAAGGATTTAACGGAAGATAAACTGATTGGAATCAATGAAATGGTGGAACTAACGAATGGCAAAAAACTATTGTTATCAAAAGAAGAAGGTGGACGAGTGGTAGTTATCACAATGGCAAATCAACCGTAAAATCAACTTGAAAACAAAATTTAACAAGCGTCTTCTGTAATTAATCAATTGAATACCAAATACTTAAAACATGAATGAAATAATTCAACAAATTAATGTCCTCTGGCAAGACATCATTAACCATCCAGGCACATCACTTGCCATTATCGGGAATTTAATTATTATAGAAAGTCTTTTATCCGTTGATAATGCCGCTGTTTTAGCCACAATGGTAATGGATTTGCCAAAAGAACAACGTGATAAAGCCCTAAAATATGGCATCTGGGGAGCCTATTTTTTCAGAGGATTAGCCATGATTTTTGCGGCAATTCTTATTAAAATATGGTGGTTGAAGCCTTTGGGAGGACTTTATTTACTATATTTAGTTTTCGACTGGTGGAAAAGTAAAAAAACTATAACAGAAGAAGATGATACCATTGACAAAGAAAGTAATTGGCTTTATAAATTAACGGTAGGTTCTTTGGGAACATTTTGGGCAACGGTTGCCTTGGTAGAATTAATGGATATGGCGTTTTCAATTGATAATGTTTTTGCAGCAGTGGCTTTCACGCCCAACATTATTTTGGTTTGTACTGGCGTGTTTATTGGAATTTTAGCGATGCGATTTATTGCCCAGTGGTTTGTTACGTTAATGGAAAAATACACTTTCCTTGAAACCGCCGCTTTCGTGGTTATTGGGATTTTAGGGGTGAAATTGGTCTTATCATTATACGAACATTTCTATCCTGAAAGTGTGGTAAGCCAAGTTTTACAAAGCCATTCGGCTGACATTGGCATTTCAATATTAACAGTAAGTATATTTTTTATTCCAATTCTTACTTCATTACTATTCAACGTTCCGAAAGTAAATAAAGAAGCTTAATTCGCATTTATTCTAACAAAAAAGTCGCTCCGAATGAAGCGACTTTTTTGTTATATGTCTAATAATCAGATAATTGATAATTTTATTGGTTTAACCAAGACTTTCACGGGATTATGTAATTTGCTCAAAGCGAAGATTTCCATGAACTAAGAAATTATAATCCCGACCATGTATCTCAGTATAAATTATTGTAGAACCTTTTATTTTTTTATCAATCTTAAAGATTAAAATTCCTCTTTTAGTTTTTGATTAAATTAATTTATCTTTATCCACTAACTTTGTTTATTCGTTAATCTATCCACAAATCCATGCTATATTATTTATTTGATTACTTAGACAAACAATTCGATTTCCCTGGTGCGGGGCTTTTTCAATTTATCACTTTTAGGGCTTTTGCCGCTACGATGACTTCCTTGGGAATTGCCGCAATTTGGGGAAAGAAAGTTATCAATCTTCTTAGAAAATTACAAATTGGTGAAGACATTCGTGACTTAGGTTTGGCGGGTCAAATGCAAAAGAAAGGTACGCCAACGATGGGTGGTTTTATCATTCTTTTGTCTTTACTTGTCCCTACTTTATTATTCGCTAAACTTCATAATATCTACATCATTCTTTTACTCGTTACTGCCGTTTGGTTGGGTTCAGTAGGGTTTTTAGATGATTATATTAAAGTTTTTAGAAAGAATAAAGATGGACTTTCTGGTAAATTTAAGATAGTTGGTCAGATTGGTTTGGGCTTGATTGTGGGCTTAACGATGTGGTTTAATGATGACATAAAAGTACGGTTTTACGAGAAAGCAAAGATTGCGGCAAATATTGGAGAAGTACAAAAATTTACGGATTCAAAAGCCTTGATTTCAACGCTTCCTTTTTTGAAAAATAATCAATTTGATTACAGTAATTTAATCCCAGATTTCTTGGGACTCGACCAGTTTACTTGGATAATTTATGTAATTGCGGTGATATTTATCATTACAGCGGTTTCAAACGGGGCAAATATTACGGACGGAATTGATGGCTTGGCGGCTGGAACTTCCGTAATTATTGGCATCGGTTTGGCAGTTTTGGCGTATGTATCTGGAAATAAAGTTTTCTCTCAATATCTCAACGTAATGTTTATTCCTGATTCGGGAGAACTTGCCGTCTTTTGTGCCGCCTTCGTGGGGGCTTGCATTGGCTTTCTGTGGTACAATTCCTATCCTGCACAGGTTTTCATGGGTGACACGGGCAGTTTGATGCTTGGAGGAGTGATTGCAACGCTCGCCATTGTGATACGCAAGGAATTGATGATACCTGTTTTATGTGGTATATTTCTGATTGAACTCCTTTCCGTGATTATACAAGTCAGTTATTTTAAATATACCAAGAAAAAATTCGGTGAAGGTCGAAGGATTTTTTTGATGTCGCCTTTGCATCATCATTTTCAAAAGAAAGGATACCACGAAGCAAAATTGGTAACCCGTTTTTGGATTATTGGGATTTTGTTGGTGGTGATTACGTTGGTTACTTTGAAGTTAAGGTAGTTGTAAAGTTAAAGAAGTTTTATGGAGGGTTCAAAATGAAGGAAATTCATCTTGAACCCTTTTATATTTTCTAAAATCTATAAAGCTTTTGGCACGGATATTGTTTTAAGTAACACAACGCTAATAAGTAGTATTTTAAAATAGTACCCACCAATGAAGAACATTAAAACATTACTTACAGCATGCTTTATATTGGCTTCCGTAACAATTACAACTGCCTCAAACTTGTTCAATACGTTGCGTAACGTAGAATTTAAGTATACCAGAAATGGTGTTGCGGTTCCAGTTAGCAAACCGTTGGTAAATCATTTAGTAAAAACATAAATGCTAAGTTCATGGCAAAGCAGTTATTAAAATCTGCTTCTGCGAACGCATTTTTAGGTAAAACATCTGACGTTTTAGAATGTTATGGCTATCATACTTCAGAAAATGGTGCATTTTTCAGTAGTCCAGGTGTAGCAGTAGCGGGTTCTCTCCAACAGAATCATTTGCATTTATGTCGATGTCTCGCATTGAAAGAGATGACGTTGTGAGAGTTAGGGTTGAATCAAACATAGATTTACAAGTTTATTTGAATACAGAATCAGGCTTAGAAGTACCTTTTGAATTGATGAATTTAGGTGATAATAAGGTATTTATCTCAACTTCATACGCACTTCCAAACGGAAATTATACCATTACATTACAGTCGAAATCAGGAAAGAGAAAATTGAAATCAGTAATTGAACAAAGAGAATTATTAGGTAAAAAATAAAAGTAAAAGGATTTTCTTTAACTACACTTAGAAAAGATATATTTAGATTAGGTAATAGTTTACAAAATCGGTGGTCGGGGGGCTGCCGATTCTTGTTGTTAGAAACAAAAAATCCATCTTACAGTTGTAGGGTGGATTTTTTGTTTTGGAAACTTTCACTAAGTAATTGATCATTTGATACTCAATTAAGCATAAAATGATTCCTTACCTAATTTCATTGCTAACAAAGCGTAAAACATTGCTCTGTATTTGTTACGATTAGATGACCCTAACTGCTCAACGACTGATTTAATGGCATCGTCTAATTCAGGTCCATCGGTTAATCCTAATTTTCCGATAAGATAATTGTTTTTCACTCGGGCAATTTCTTCTGGGTCTGTCGAAGAAACTTTTGAAGAATCAGCGTTGTAGATAGAAGGCCCTAATCCTTTTGCTACTGCCGTTAGAAGGGTTGCATCAATTGAGATGCCTAATTTGCTAAGTTCGCCTTGATAGGTTACGATAGCTTCATCAAATTTGCTCATTGTTTTGTTTTTTTAGGTAAATTGGGGAAAAGTGAAATTAAAAACTTGAAAAGATGTGTTTTCTTTACATCCGAAATAACAAATTAATAATTGAATCACCAAATTATATTATTTGAAATGAATAATAGATGCATCGATTATAAAGTTTATTGATAAAAGTTAATCTAATTTGTTCACTTTGTAGTCAAAAACGATTTCTATCTGCGTTTCAACACAGCATCAAAACCTTTACTATTCAAATCCGAAGCAATTTTTTGAGCTTCCTTTTTAGTAAATTGACCTGCACTAACCACATTCATTGATAATTTTGAGTAGCTGTAAGCATTGTCGTAGCCAATCTCTTTCAATTTTTTCACTTGTTTGTTGGCATTTGAACGTTCTCCAAAAATACCAATTACCACATCATAATCTCCCGAGTGCTTTTGTTCTGCAACGAATGATTTTTTTTCAGGTTCTATTTTAGCGATTGGCTCTGGGACTTTGACAACAGGCTCTGGAACTTGAACGGTATCACCCAACCATCCATCGGTTGAATCAATTGGTAATGAGGCAGTTAACATTGTAGAATCTACAGGAATTCCTGCCAAAAAGTTAGGGTCTTTCAAAGGATTACCTTTTTCTTTGATAAAAATGTTAGCAACTAATATTCCAACGCCCAAAAAAACGAAGGAAAAGAGAACGAACAACAAGTTTTTAAGCCAGTTTTTCATAAGTAGATTTGTTTATTTAATACGAAATTATCAATTCTATTCAAATAACGAAACGACCGTTCATAAAAACTTCTAAAAAAAGGATATTAAGGAGTAAACTAATTCGTAATTTTAACGTTATTTTCTATATTCTCGGAAAAGAATATCCATAAATTTTAAAAAAGAACAACGATGTTAAAATTCATAATCATACTCGCTTTTATATTCTATATATTGCCTAAATTAATCAAATGGGGCTTAAAAGGATTTATTACTACCCAAATGAATAAGGCTCAACAAGATATGCGGCATCAACAAAAAGCGTACCAATCTCAGCAAAAACGTGAAGGACAAATTGATGTTGATTTCGTTCCAAAAAAAAATGGAAGTAAATCTGAAAATTCGGGGGCTGGGGAGTATGTGGATTATGAGGAGGTGAAGTAATAAGTTAAAATATAAAGAAGTAAACTTTTGAACTCTTCAAGACTATTTTTTCAAACAGTAGAATTATTTTAGGTGAAATATAAAAGGCGTAATATTCTGACTAATAGAATGTTACGCCTTTTACTTTAATCTATTATTGTCGAAATTAGGCGGATTACGTATCCGAATACCCTATATTTTCAAGAACTATGCCAGTTTTAGAAATTAGAGATTAGGTGGTTAGGAATTAGGGGAAAGTTTGATGATTTTTTCTTAATTTCGTAATATCATCCATCAACGCAACGAATTGAAAATCACAAAAATTTCTATGTAATTGCCCAATTTTAATGAAAAAAATAACAAAAACATTTCTCTTACCATTAATTTGTGTTCTTCCGCTGGTTTCATGCCGAACAGTTGCACAATTAACCCCTGATTCTTTGGCAAAAACTATCACCGCCCAAGACCTCAGAACGCACCTTACTTATATAGCTTCCGACAGTATGCGTGGACGTGATACGGGCTCGCCAGAACAGCGATTAGCGGCAAAATATATTGCGGATAAATTTAAAAGTTACGGTCTAAAAGGTGTTGTTGGTGACGATAAATCCTATCTCCAATTAGTTGATTTAGTGAAACGTGGATGGGGAGATTTTTATGTGAAAGCCAATGATAAAAAATATCAATATCTATCCGATTTTATCTCGAATTCAATCGCTCCAATGCCAAAAGAACAAGATTTAGAGACTATTTTTGTGGGCTATGGCATTGAGGATAAAGATTTTACCGATTATACCACTGTGGATGTTAAAGATAAAATTGTGGTTGCTTTTGAAGGTGAGCCTAAGTCGAGTGATGGCAATTTTTTAATTACAAACACAACCGAAATGTCAAAATGGAGTAAAGGCGATGCTTGGAAAGAAAAGATGAATCTCGCTAAAATTAAAGGAGCAAAAGGACTTTTATTAATCTCAAAAGCATCGGTTGAAGACTTTGAAAAGACTGTGAAACAACGCCAAACGATGATGAAACGTTTTGGTAATGCCCGCCTCGGATTCCGTGAAACTTCCGACCCACAAGGCTCTGATTTTGCGGTTTTAACCATCGGGCAAAATATGGCGGCTGAGATTTTGAAAGTGAATATCACAGAATTCGATTCAATAAAAGAAAAGATAGTTTCAGCGAAAAAATCAGTTAATAATTTATTCAAAAATCAACCGATTAGTCTCAAAATTGAGCGAACTGTTGATGGTATTGATACGTATAATGTCTTAGGATATTTGGAAGGAACGGACAAAAAAGATGAAGTTGTTATTGTTACATCGCACTACGACCACGTGGGTGTGCAAGACGGAAAAATCTATAACGGTGCGGACGATGATGGTTCGGGAACGGTATCGGTTTTGGAAGTTGCTCAGGCATTTGGAGATGCGGCAAAAAGTGGCAATAAACCACGTAGAAGCATTTTATTCATGACCGTAACGGGTGAAGAAAAAGGACTTTTGGGTTCAGAATATTACGTAAAACACCCCGTTTTCCCGTTGGCGAATACGGTTTGTGACATCAATATTGACATGGTTGGACGCACCGATAAGGACCACGAAGGCAAGGGTGATTATATCTACGTGATTGGTTCTGACAAACTTTCTTCGGAACTACATTCGGCATTATTGGAACAGAATAAAAAGTCGCCGATTAATTTAGATTTTAGGTTTAATGACCCAAATGACCCGAACCGTTTTTATTATCGTTCAGACCATTATAATTTTGCCAAAAATAAGATTCCAGTAGCATTTTTCTTCAATGGCGTGCATGACGATTACCACCAACCAACGGACGATGTGGAGAAAATTGAGTTTGATAAAATGGAAAAACGAGCAAGATTAGTCTTTAATTTGACTTGGGAAATTGCCAATCGTGAGAAGCGTTTGGTGGTGGATTCGGACAAGAAGTAATTGGAAATACAAAAATTTATTATAACAAAAAAGTCGCTTCAATTGAAGCGACTTTTTTGTTATATGCCTAATAATCAGACGATTATTTAACTTTCTTTTTGATTAATTCTTTAACCTTAGCGGCTCTACCTTGCTTTCCACGTAAGTAGAACAATCTTGCACGACGAACTTTACCTCTACGTAATACTTCGATTTTATCAACGTTTGGTGAAAGTAATGGGAAAATTCTTTCTACACCAATACCATTCGAGATTTTACGCACCGTGAAAGTCTCACCTGCACCTGCATTACGACGTTGGATTACGGTTCCTTGAAAAACCTGAACACGCTCCTTAGCACCTTCACGAATTTTTACGTGTACATTAATGGTATCACCTGCTGAAAACTCGGGCAATTCTGCACGGCGTGCAGCATTTTCAGCTTCTACGAACTTAATTAAATCGTTCATTTTTTGTTTTTTTACTGTTGAAAATTTTGATTTATTTTCCGAAAAAATTACCAGCGGTAGCCTTAAAGGTCTGATTATTAAGGAATTACTTAATAAAGACTGCCCAGCCACATAATGATTTTTGTTTGGGACTGCAAAGGTACGGAATCATTATTGAAATTGAAAGTTGAATTGCATAAAAAAATACCGCTTGATTACCATTCAAGCGGTATTTTTATGTAAAATCTTAGTTTAAGCAATATTGCCACACAGAAGGTGAATTGAAGTATAATTGATGTCTGCCCTGAGCATGATTATTTCTTTTAGTAATACTTTTTTTCGGCTTCTAAATAAAATACAATTTATTATTCGTGATTTCGCAAAAATGCGGGGTATAATTGTTCGTGATTTTATGTTTAGATTAAGACGATTAATTTTTTAAATTTTAAATATCCTTCTTTAAATTAGTTTAATCTTTAAGTTGATTGGTTAAGTAAACTATTTATAAGTTCAAAATAGTTTACTCTTAAAAGCAAATTGACCAAATAAAATAGCAAAATTCGAAACATCGAAAAGTTCTTTGAAATGAATTTTTTTCATAGTATTTAATTTTGAGTTGAAACAATTGGCTTAACCCCCTAATTTTAGGACAGATTTTTCAGTTTGTTAGTTTTAGTTTTTTCATATCTATGCCTCTGTTTAAGAGGAATCTATATGGACT
>JAYVRF010000037.1:0-10322 GCA_043756925.1 Arcicella sp.
TTTGCATAAATCAACCATTCAACCCGGACAAAGATTAGTGATTTTGAAAGAAAAAGCCGTGACGAGTCAAGTTAAATACGCACAAAACAACAACCGTGAAAAGGAAGCAATTAAGAAAGGTAAAAGCAAGTTTTATAACGTTCAAAATGGTGATACTTTATGGAATATTTCTCAACGTTACGGTGGAATTTCAATTGATAAGTTAAAGAAATTGAATGGTATTAAAGGAAATGTGGTGAAGGCTGGAATGAAAATTAGAGTTTCTTAAATTAAGAATGCCAAAATTAAGTCCGCACAACCTTTTGGTTATGTGGACTTTTTATTTGTTTAACATACTAACTTAGGTTGGGTTTTGAACCCAGTTTAAGTTCAATAATCTTAGATATGATTGCATACATCGACGGAAAACTAACTTACAAAGACCCTGCTTACGTGATTATTGACGTAAATGGCGTAGGTTACGAAATGAAAATATCTTTACAAACGTATTCTGCCTTGCAAGATGGAAATGAGCGTTGTAAACTCTTTACTTATCTCAGTATAAAAGAAGATGCTCATACGCTTTTTGGTTTTAAAGAACTTGATGAAAAAATGCTTTTCATGGATTTGCTGAGCGTTTCGGGTATTGGACCAAGCACGGCTTTGGTGATGCTTTCTTCGCTTTCTTCGGGGGAAATTCGTCATGCTTTAATGCACGAAGATGTCAAAACAATTCAGAGTATTAAAGGAATTGGAGTCAAGACCGCACAGCGAGCTATTATTGAATTAAAAGACAAATTCCGTAAAGAAAATATGTTGGGCGGAACTTCAACGGCAACAACCATTTTTGGCGTATCAAATGCCAAAGTTAAAAACGAAGCATTAGCCGCCTTAGTTACGCTGGGAATTCCTAAAAACGTAGCGGAGAAGAGTTTGGAGGCTATTTTGAAGAAAGAAGGCGACGATGTAACGGTTGAGCAATTGATTAAATTGGCGTTGCGTTAGTTGTTTGGGGAATTAGGGATTTGGAACTTGAAGATTAGGTAATCCAAAACTTTCTAATTTTGAATTACTCGAAAAGGTTTCCAATTGAGAGAACCCTTAATCCCTAATTACCCAATCCCTAATCCCTAAATTTTCTAATGCTTTTATAATATTGGCAGGGTTTTAGACGTTTCAGAGTAGATAACAACGAATAAACTCACCTTTCATTCTATGATAATTAATGACCACCAAAGAACACAGAACACATCACAAGACGTTAAATTTTCGTATTTTGTTTCTTAAACTCGTGAACTATGTTTTTGTAATTTACTAAGCTAAAACTGTGCAACATAAAAAGTTTTACATAATCTCTGGATTTCTTGTTTTTTCGGTTTTTGCATCGCTTGCGTGGGTCTCTCCCTTGCACGATGTCGTATTCAAGTACAATATTCGTAAAAATCTCTTCCCGTCTTCAAAAGTTGATACCGTTAAAAAATCTGGTCGCCGTCCGAAATTTAAGTTGAAAGACCGTTATGCCAATAAGTTTTCGGAAAAAACGTCCACTTCCCCTTTTATTATTAAAGACCCAAAAAATATTAGTACCGAGTTTAAATTAGACACAGCGGGGAAGATTTCTGTGTATGAAAAAACGAAAGATTTAAAGGGAAATGATAACTTTCGACCTGCGGAAAGAATGACGATTCAAGATTTCAATAATCGTCAAGAAGATCGTTTTATGCGAGATTATTGGAAGAAATTTGCGGCTTCCCAAGATGGGAAAGACGAATCAAGTGGCAGAGGGCTTTTGCCTAAAATTGAATTACCGCCAGCCATTGACCGTATTTTTGGAGGCTCAAAAATTGACTTTAAACCCAATGGAAACATTTTATTGGACATCGGTTATTTGACGCAATTTAATGATATTCCTACCATTCCAGTTGAATTGAGAAGAATAAGTAATTTAACATTTAACGAACAAGCTCAAATAAATTTTCAAGGAAAGATTGGCGATAAAATGAATATCAACACCAATTTTGACACCAAAGCAAGTTTCAATTTTCAGAATCAATTAAAACTTAATTGGAGAACCAATGAGGAAGATATTTTACAAAATATTGAAGTTGGAAATACTTCTTGGCAGTTAAATAGCCAATTGATTCCAGGCGTTCAGAATTTGTTTGGTATCAAAACTTTGATGCGTTTTGGTAATTTAGATATTACTGCGGTTTATGCTCAACAACGCTCAAAACAAGATTGTATCACGCTTAGAGGCGGTTCTCAAGGCAAAAACTTTGAAATTAAAGGAAGTTTGTACGATGAAAATCGCCACTTTTTCCTTGCCCAATATTTTAGAGATAATTACGAAAAATCTTTAAGAAATCTGCCAATGATTACTTCGGGTGTAACCATTACACGCCTTGAAGTTTACGTAACCAATCGCACGCAAAATACTGAAACGCTTAGAAATTTAGTAGCGTTCTCTGATTTAGGAGAAGGAAATCCTTTCAATAAAGCCAATCCAAATACTCAAATAAGAGGAGCAAAGAATAGTAATAGTCCAGTTGATAACCTAAATAACCAATTATTTCAAAATCTTAGAGCCGATTCAACCATTCTGAGAAGGGCAAACGAGACTTCCTTTCGATTAGAATCTAAGTTTAATTTAAGAAAAGGTACAGATTTTGACTTACTCCGAGGGGCAAAAAGATTATCAGAAAGAGAATATCGTTTTCAGCCTGAATTAGGTTATATCTCATTGATAACACCTTTAAGGAATGATGAAGTTTTAGCGGTTTCGTATGAATATACCAAAGACGGACAACGCCATCAAGTGGGAGAATTGACGGAAGATTATCAGAGTTTGGAAGATAATAAAGTATTATTTTTGAAATTATTAAAATCATCAACGATTCGGAATACCTTGGATCATCCAATGTGGAATTTGATGATGAAAAATATATATTCGCTTAATGCTCAACAACTTACCCGACAAGGTTTTCAATTTAGGGTAATTTATAAAGACGACCAAACGGGTATTGATAATCCAAATTTGCAAGAAGGAGAGAAGATTGTTGATAGAGAACGTAATTTAAGATTAAAAGAAACACCCCTTTTGAGAGTGATGGGGTTGGATAAACTCAACCAAAATAATGACCCACAAGTTGATGGTAATTTTGATTACGTTGAGGGTGTAACGGTAGATAGTAGAAATGGAAAAATAATCTTTCCTGTACTTGAACCATTCGGAAAATCGTTGCAGGCTCAATTTAACCCTGATGAAGTAGGTTTAATTGACAAATACGTATTTGATAAATTGTATTCTGCCACTCAAACGGATGCCATTCAATTAACGGGAAAAGATAAATTTTTCTTAAAAGGAAGTTTTCAATCGGGCGTTGGTGGAGATGTTTCTTTACCTTTTGGGGTTGATGGAAAATCGGTTACGGTAACAGCGGGGGGTGTTCCTTTATCACCTGGAACTGACTATATCGTTGAGCCTCAGTCTGGTAGAGTTCGGATTTTGAATGCAGGGGTTTCAAATTCAGGTCGTGAAATTAAAGTTTGTTACGAAAAACCCGATTTATTCAATAATCAGATTCGTACACTCGCAGGAGCACATTTGGATTATACTGTTGGTCAAAATTTGCATTTAGGCGGAACAATTCAACACATGAGTGAAAGTCCTCCTGGGTTTTTACGTCGTGTGCAAATGGGTAATGAACCCGTAAGTAATACGATTTTTGGATTTGATGCGGCAATTCAACAGAAATCAAACTTCTTGACTCGTATGATTGATGCACTTCCGCTGATTTCTACGAAGGAAACTTCCGCTTTTGATTTTAGCGGAGAATTTGCTCAGTTGATTCCCGCCGTGAATAGTGAAGTACAAAACAATGCTTTCATTGATGATTTTGAAGCTGCCAGAAATATTTTTAGCTTAAATAATAATGCCATTGCTTGGCGACCTGGTTCAACGCCCCAAATGTTCCCACAAGGTTCTCCAAGAAGTTTGGAAAGAGGTTTCAAAAGGGCTAAAATTTCCGCATATGTGGCAGATTTTAGTTTGTATGGCGTTGGTGGTGGAGGTAATTTGGAAGCATTGGGGGTTAATTCAGAAGAATCGGGAAAATATGCTTATGAGCGTGCCGTTAATAGTGGTGCAATTTTTCCGAATCGGACCAACACGGGCATTGCGGGCGTAACAAACTTCCCGATTAGTGTGATGGATATTTCTTATTTTCCGACTGAAAGAGGTATCTATAATTTTAATACCGACTTGAACTCAGATGGTTCGCTCAAAAATGCAAAGCAAAATTTTGGTGCCATTACCCGTGCTATAACTTCTGATACGGACTTTGATAATGCCAATATTGAAACTTTGGAATTTTGGTTGATGAATCCTTTGATTTCGGGTGATGGAGGAATTGTTAGAGCCACTGGTGACTTAAATATTGACCGAACAAACAGCATCAAAAGAAATGAAACGGGCGGAAAACTAATTTTCAACATTGGAGATGTTTCGGAGGATTTTGTGCCTGATGGATTTTCTAACTTTGAAAACGGCATTCCAGCGGGTAAAAAAGTGAAAGAAGGTGTACCCAATGAAAGACAAAATATTGAAGAAACTATCTTTGGAATCGCCCCAACGCAACAATTTGTAACCAATGCTTTTTCAACGGTTAGCGAAGAAAGTAGAACGGCTCAAGACGTAGGATTAGACGGTTTGGCAAACGTATCTCCCTTAGAAAATGACACTTACGATGAAAAACGTTTCTTTCAGCCTTACTTGAATCGGATTAATAGTGTGGTTACGGACGCAAAAGCTAAACAAGCATTTTTGGATGACCCTGCTGGCGATGATTATCACGGTTATTTAGCGGAAAAGTACAATAAAGTTTCCAGTTTAATTCTTCGTTATAAGGATTATATGGGTTTGGAAAATAACTCTCCGACGACAACTTCATCCAATACCAACAGTAATAATAGTTTAGGAAATACCCAAGCGAATACCCAACAACCCGATCGTGAGGATTTGAATCAAGATAATACCGTGAATGATACGGAGGCGTATTATCAGTATGAAATTGATATTAAAACGGATAAATTAAAAGTTGGACAAAATTATATTGTTGATAAAATTGTTGAAAGTGGGGTTGAATGGTATTTATTCAGAATTCCATTGCGTTCACCCACCAAAGCTGTTGGTGGAATTAATGGTTTGAAAAATATGCGTTTTATTCGTACTTTTTTGACGGAATGGGAACAACCCGTTGTTTGCCGTTTTGCAGCATTTCAGTTGGCAGGTTTTCAATATCGTAAATTTACGGGGGATTTAACGCCAAGAGGCTTACAAAATGTTCCAGAACCTTATGATGCTAATTTTAAAGTTACAGCCGTAAATATTGAGGAAAATGGCGTTGCCGCAGGTACAAAAAAATCTGGACAAACGGTTGGCTACTTAGTTCCGCCTGGTTTTGAGCGTGATAGAGACATTACCACCATAAATAATGCTGAATTAAACGAGCAATCAATGAGTTTGTGCGTAGATAATCTTAGAGCGGGTGATTCGAGGGGTGCTTTTAAGAATACTTTGACGGATTTTATCAATTATAAAAATCTGAAAATGTTTATCAGTATGAACAGCCCAGACCCAGCGGTTGATGGAAAAGTGAAGGCTTTCGTTCGTTTTGGGACTGATTTAACGGAGAATTATTACGAAATAGAAACGCAAGGATTAGTAAGAACAGAGTATACAGCCAATACCCCAGAACAGGTTTGGAACATTGCCAATGAAATTGACATTCCTTTTGATGCGTTGAAGAGTGTTAAATTGAAAAGAGATAGATTAAATCGTAAAATCACAGAATCATATTCTGATTCAGTATTTTACAACGGTCGTAATTACATTGTTTCGGTAGTTGGACGCCCAGATTTAAGTACGGTTTTGAATACCATGATTGGCGTTAGAAATCCTTTATCAGCAAATAGTCAAGAAAGGACTTTTTGTATTTGGGTAAATGAATTACGAGCTTCGGGCTTTGAACAAACTTCTGGTCAAGCTGCCATCGGAAAACTAAATTTGAAATTGGCAGATTTTGCTAATATTACCTTCAATGGTTCATTCAGGAATTATGGTTTTGGCGGAGTTCAATCAAAGATTTCGGAACGAGCCAGAGAAACCAGTTTGGAATACGGAATTGCCGCAAACATCAACGTGGATAAACTTTTACCAGAAAAATGGGGCATAAAAATTCCTCTGTATGTAACCTACGACCGCAAAAACATTTCCCCAAGATTTAACCCACTCGATTCAGATGTGCCTTTGGATAGTTCCTTGGCAAATTTGAATGGCAGTAAATCTGACCGTGAGGATTATAGAAGAAGTGCGGAGGATAATACGGAAAGAAAAGGCATTAATTTGACCAATGTTCGGAAGATAAAAACGGGTCAAAATACGGTTTCTCGCCCTTGGGATATTGAGAATTTCACGGCAACGTATGCCTATTCTGAACTCACCAGAACTAATATTTTGATTGACGAGTACAGACAAACACAATATAAAGGAGGCTTGACTTACGCTTTTACGGGTAATCCAAAATCTATTGAACCGTTCAAGAAAATGAAGTCAAATCATCCTCTGTTGCGTTGGGTGAAGGATTTTAATTTTACGCCACTGCCAAATTCCGTTACTTTACGAGCGGATATGGATAGAAGTTTTATTAAAACACAACTCCGCAACGCCTTACCGTTAGAGCAACAAAAATCAGGAAATGGCACACCAAGACTTACCACGGATGGCGTACCTCCACTTTTCGAAAAATATTGGTTATTTAATCGTGCCTATAATCTAAATTGGAATCTGACAAAAAGTGTGGTTGTGGGTTATGCCGCCACCGCAAACGCTATTATTGATGAACCGTTTGGAGGTTTGGAACTACAATCCGAACGTGATTCGGTTGCCAGAAATTTACGTCGTTTTGGACGGACAAAAGGGTACGACCAACATGTGAATGCTGTTTGGCGTTTACCATTGAATAAATCGCCCTTAACTGACTGGATGTCAGCCGATTATAGTCACCGTTTTGGCTACACTTATTTTGCAAATTCGTACGAAATTCGGGATGGTGATACTCGAAATTTGGATGATGACAGAGGTTATTTATTCGGAAATATTATTAAAAATACTCGTGTTCGAGGGATTAGCGGAAAGGTAGATTTTGTTTCATTATACAACAGGATCAGAGCTTTGAAGTTAGCCAACCAACCACGAGTAGAACGCAAAAACGTAGCTCGAAATCCTGGGGACGATGAAGATATTATTAAACCACAACCCAGTTTTGTGAGAAGTGTAACTCGTTTATTAATGGCAATTCGTGGTATCCAAGTGAATTATAATATTGACGAATCAACTTCTTTGTCAGGGTTTCTACCAACGCCTGGAATCTTAGGAATGAACAGTGTAAATTCAGCTCCTGGACTTGGTTTTATCACAGGAAGTCAAGACCCAAATATTCGTTTTAGCGCTTCTGAGAACGGATGGCTGACAAAAAGTAGCGTTTTAAATATTCCTTTTTTACAGGTTAGAACACAAAATTTAACGTACCGAACTGCCATTGAACCATTTAGAGACTTCAAAATTCAGTTGGAAGGACGATGGAGCAGGACGGATAATTATCAGGAATTGTATCGACAAGATAGTTCACAAACAGGTTTTAAAAGTTTTAGCCCCGTGCGTTCAGGAAATTATAGTATGTCGTTTTTATCATTTTTAACGGCATTTGACAGTAATTCTCCTGATGATAATTCCGTAATTTTTAACCGTTTTAGGGGTTATAGAAAAATTATGTTGGATAGATTAAATGCTAAAAATAGAGAAGAGAGATTGGAAGGACAATATGATTTGAATTCCCAAGATGTATTGATTCCTGCGTTTTTTGCGGCTTATAGTGGTGTTGCCCCAGATAAAGTTAGCTTTTCGCCCTTCGTAAATATTCCACTCCCCAATTGGCGAGTTGATTACAACGGTTTGGCAACTGTGGGTTGGTTTAAACGTAAATTTTCAAATATTTCAATTCAACACGCCTATTCATCTACTTATAGCGTTGGAAATTTTGTATCGTCTCTTGGTTATGAAGATGTCTCATTATTGACGTTGAATAACATGATGTACAATACGGCAACTTTGAGTAAAGGACAAATTGTAAGAAAAGATGATGCTACTTATCTCAATCAAAAGGGAGATGAGTTTTTAGTACCAATTTATGCGATGAGTGTTATTACATTTCAAGAGAAATTCTCTCCTTTAATTGGAATAAACGCTACTACAAAAAGCAAAATATCAATACAGATTAGTTATAATCAGGATAGAAATATTGGGTTAAATCTTGCCAATAGTTTTGTCAATGAGTTGAGCAACAAGGATTTAGTTTTAGGTTTAGGTTTTACAAGAGCGAATGTTTTAGTACCCTTCAAAGTGGGAGGAAAAAGAGTTAGACTCAAAAATGATTTGAAATTTGACGCAAAATTAACCATTAGAGATACCAGAACGATTCAACGTAAATTGGATGAAGTACCCGTTATTACGAATGGATTTACGCAATTTCAGTTCCGTCCACAAACAAGTTATAAAGTCACTGAAAGATTAGCTGTTACGGCTTATTACGACAGAATGTTTAATAATCCGTTCGTTTCAAATCAGTTTTATCGTTCAACCGACCAAGCGGGAGTCCAAGTAAGATTCAGTTTGTCGGAATAATTTTGTTGGTAATTCATGGCATGACTCATAAATTCTGTATGATATTCGCAATTATCAGTTTAGTCATGCCATGAATAAATATTTACTCATACTTTTTAAAATTTTTCTCTTAAATTGCAACATATTCAACAAACGAAAAAAATCCCAAAACTTAACATTTTACAAAAAATAAAAATGAATTTTCCATCAGAATTACGTTACACAAAAGAACACGAATGGGTTAAATTAGAAGGCGATACGGCAACGGTGGGCATCACAGATTTTGCTCAAAGTGAGTTAGGAGACATCGTTTACATAGAAATTGAAACCGTTGGACAAACCTTAGCGAAAGACGAAATCTTCGGTTCGGTTGAAGCGGTGAAAACAGTTTCAGATTTGTTTTTACCAATTGCTGGCGAAGTTTTAGAAGTAAATCCTGCCTTGAACGACCAACCAGAATTAGTAAATTCTGACCCTTTTGGTGAAGGTTGGATGATAAAAATGAAAGTATCAGACATCGCAGAATTTGATTCATTGATGGATGTTGATACGTACCAAGCCCACACAGGTCATTGATATTAAAAAATACGTTTTAAAGCCCTGACAATCAGGGCTTTTTTTTGATAAATATTACAAAATACTAAAACGAAAAGATTATTGAGTAATGAGGTTATTGAGACTGAAAGGAGTAATTTCGATTACAAATACCTCATAATTTATACTTCATAATTCATACCTAAAAGATGAAAATCCTTATTCGTTCCGCTAAAATAATCTGTAAAAAATCTGACCATCACGGTCAGGTAAAGGATGTTTTTATTGAAAATGGAATCATTCAACAAATCGGTGATGTACTTATTCTTGAAGCTGATGAAATTATTGAAGGCGAAGATTTGCACGTTTCCGTTGGTTGGTTTGATATGCGGGTTCACGCAAAGGAACCTGGTCATGAATATAAAGAAAGCCTTGAATCAATGGAATTGACGGCTCTGGCGGGAGGTTTTACCGAGATTGCTTTATTGCCAAATACGCATCCAGTTGTTCAAACTCGTGAGAGTGTAAATTATCTGAAACGTGCGGGTGAAAAGGTAAAATTTCATCCAATGGCAGCCGTTACAGTGAATTGTGAAGGTAAAGATTTTACCGAAATGATTGATCTGCACGAAGCGGGGGCAGTTGCCTTCACCGACGGCGAACATTCCATTCAAAATCCCGATATTTTTCTGAAAAGTCTGCAATATCTTACGCAATTTGGTGGATTACTCATTAATCATCCAGAAGATACAAATCTGACCCATTTTGGACAAATGCACGATGGTTCGGTCAGTACGTTTTTGGGAATGAAAGGAATGCCCCAAATGGCTGAAGAAATCATGTTAATGCGAGATATTACCTTGTTAAAGTATGTCATGGAAACGCCTTTCATTGAAGGATTCACGGATAAAAGTGTCTTGCATTTCGCCTGTATTTCTTCACAAGAAACGGTCAGTTTGATAAGAATGGCAAAAGAAATGGAATTGCCTGTTACTTGCGATGTTGCCGCTCATCAGTTGTGTTTTACCGAAAATGATTTAAATGATTTTGATAGTAATTTTAAAGTAAATCCTCCTTTCCGAACGCAGGA
>JAYVRF010000038.1:0-10294 GCA_043756925.1 Arcicella sp.
TTAGTAATTTTACCACTTCAGGTACATTCTATTTGAAAACGGGGAGTATTTGTGGAACACAAATTGGACAAGTGACAGTAACGGCAGGTACAAACTCAAGTTATATTGATGTTCCATTGAGTAGTATAACGAGTACGACTTCATTTTATGGAATTTTTCAAACAGGAGCTACAAGGTATCATACACTTGGAATTACACTTTATCCACCACCAGATTTATATTTAACAAACGTAAGTATAAATCCCACATCGGTTCAATCTGGAAGTAATCTAATAATGACTCATACTGTTAGAAATAATGGACAAAGTGATGCTGCACCGTTTAGAATTAGTTATTACCTTTCAACCAATACTACCCTTGATGCAAGTGACCAATTACTTAATTATTCAGATTATGTAAGTGGATTGAGTGCATCAAGTCAATATACAAGTGCAACTCAAATCATTAATATTCCCGCCAGTACAACGGCTGGTTCATATTATTTAATTGCGTTTATTGATTCAGATAACGTTGTTTCAGAAAGTAGCGAATCTAATAATAAAAACGCTACTTTCGTAACAATTACTAACCCACCAGTAGCTCCCGACCTTAGAATAGAGTTAAGTTCGCTTTCTTCAACTTCTGTTCAAAAGGGTAGTGTAGTTACCGCAAACTACGCATTTTACAATTCTGGAGGTGCGGCTGGTGCTTTTAGTAATCGCTTTGTATTGTCCACAAATACAACATACAGTACTGATGATATTGTTTTATATACTTCATCGGTTGGTAGTTATGCCGCTAATTCGTCAGATTTAGGACTAACTCAAAGTTTAACAATCCCAACTACCGTAACACCTGGAAATTATTATGTTGTTGCTTATGCTGATTACGCCAATCAAATAGCTGAATCAAATGAGACAAATAATGGAAGTTTTAGTTTCTTAACCGTTACGGGAGACCCAACTTGCCCTACTGCCAGTTGCATAACGGGTCAAACAGTTGCCAATTTTGTACAAACAGGAAATGATGGCTTTTGTGCAGCTCAGTATCTTTGTAACAATAACATTATTATTGCCGCACAACCAAGTCCTACCGCTAATCTAACTCGTGGTGATTTGGCGAATATTGCTTATCGTGGCTTGGTAGGACAAAATAATAATACAAATGCCATTAACTTTCCTTGTCCTTTTCCTGATTTGCAGGTAGATGATGCAAGTACTACTGAATACTATAAACACGCTAAAACTTTATGTTACCTTGATTATGGTGATGGACGTTCTCCTTTCAAAAGAGATAGTAGCATAAACTTTAATCCGTCTCTTCCAATCACAAAAGCATTGGTTTTGAAAGTGTTATTAGAATCTTGGAATATTGATGAATCAACTGCTTCTGGTTCTTCCCCTTATTTGGACATTCAAATAACACATCCGTATTATAATTACATTAAAAAAGCTCATGAATTAGGAATTGTTGTCGGCTCGGGTATAAATTTTTCCGATGTTGATTGTACTCGTGAAATAGCCTTTCTAATGCTTTACAGATTATTAACAAACGTAAGCATCCCAAAACCAACCCTAACACAAGTCAACGCAGGACTTTTCATACCAGGGCAATATCGCCCAGATAATTTGGGTATCGGCGTAGGAACTGACCGTGGTAATTTTAATCATTATACCAAAACCAGTTTTGCCATGGATGGCGTTGTGCCTTTAATTTTTGCCCATAGTTATAATTCCTATACCACAGAATTACCCAATCAGATTTATCCAAACTATTTAGGGCGTGGTTGGACACATTCATTCAATTGCTACATTACCGTTATTGGGACTGCCCCCAATTTGAAATTAGTGGTTCATTATCCTGATGGAAAACTACATTTCTATAAAACACAAGGGGGTATATTTGTTCCTGAAACGATTGGTGTTTTTGACCAAGTAACGACTTCTGGAAGTCCTATCAATTCAGTTACTATCACTACGCCAAGTAAAATAGTGTACGTATTTGAAGTGGTGGTTGGGCAAACTAATAATTTTTATTGGTTAATAAAATCCATCAAAGACCGTAATAATAATACCTTATCTTTTACCAATGAAATAGGAATTTCTGGCGTTCCAAGAGTGGCTTCAGTAGCTGACCAAGCGGGTAGGAGTTTGACTTTTACTTATCTGACGGGGCAAAATTATAATTATCTTTCACAGGTTACCTTAGCTGGCGTGGGTGCTTCTTTTAATGGTAGAAATATTCAATTTACCTATCATCCTCCTGTGCTTGACGGTGATGGTATTAGAGATTTGGCTACCTACAAAGAATATGATTTATTAGGTGCATTGAAAACAACCTCTTATGCTTATTACAATACCGAAGGCTCGGAACATTTATTAAAAACAATCACACTTCCAAAACTAAATGTAATTGATAATACCTATGAAAAACGTAAACTGAGAAGTAGCCAAACATTAGATGTAACTAATTCAGTTGTGCAGCAAATGAATACTAACTGGACTCCAACTTATAATTCCACTTCACAAGGAAGTACAGGTTCAGTTTCGGTTACTACCAGTAGCGTAACCAAAACCACCAATTATAACCATAATTCTAATGGTTTGGCTCAAACGATTAATTCGACTGGAACAAACCCTGTGAATTTAAGTATGACGTATGGCGTAATTGCCGACCCGACATCGGTAAGTCAAATTACGCAAATGGCTGGCAGTACGCCAACTAATGTAACTATTGATTATCAAACTGTTGCTCCATACAACGTTAGCTCAGTTACTACGGCAGGACCAAGTGGTAATATTGTACAATCTTATACTTACAATTCATTCAATGATATTGTAAACTTCACCAATGGCAGAGGGAATATTACCACATTTGGATATAACGGCACGGGTAATTTAACCTCAATTACGCATCCGCTTGGACAACCCACCGCCATGCTGAGAAATACCAATGGAACTATTCAGCGTGTTACCACTCCTGCGGGTATTGCTACTAATTTTACTTACAATACTTACGGTAACTTACTGACTACCAGCACACCCAATGGTTCAAGTGCTGCCATAACGACATCTGCCGCTTACGATGCTTTGAGTAGGGTAATTTCAAAAACCGATGCCCGAAATCAAACCGTTACCTACGATTATTTTGCTAATGATTTGTTGAAAAAAATGAATGCTCCTTTGAGCTATTATGTGGAGTATAATTACGATGCCAACGATAATAATACTACCGTAACCAATGCCAAAGGCAATGCTACGACCAATGTGTATAATACCCAAACTGACCAGTTAACAAGCCGTTCGTTTGGTGCTAAAACGGAATCATTTACTTATTACGAAGACGGTTCGCTCAAAACGTTTACCAATGGACGAAACCAAGTTTTTACTTTTACCTATGACCCATCGGGCAGAATTACCGATGATAGTTATTCCGCCTATACCTACAACCCCGAAGGTACGCTCAACACCGTTACGCATACCCAAGGCACAAAAACTTACACCTTGGACTACGATTATGACGTATTGAGAAGACTCAATAAAACCACTTGTGATGGTTTTGCGGTGCAATATCGTTACGACAATAACAACAATTTGGACTTATTGACCTATCCAGACGGCAAGACCATTGCCTACGCTTACGACAATAAAGACCGTCTAAGCACCGTAACCGATTGGGCAGGAAGGGTAACAACTTATGTGTATGACGATGATGGAAAAATATTGAGTTATACCCTCCCCAATGGCTCAAAGGCAATTTATAGTTATGATGCCGCAGGAAGACCCACGGGTATTAGCCACCAAAAATCCACGAATGTAGTGATTTGTTCTTCTTCGTTTGTGCTTGACCAAGGCGGAAACCATTTGGAAGAAAATATCATTGAGCCTTATACAACCGCCCCCGCACTCACGGCTGGCACGACCAATTACACCACCAATGCCCGAAACGAAACTACCCAAGTAGGCAGTGCTACCAATACTTTTGATGGAAACGGAGCAACAACCAACCAAGCGGGGCAAACCCTCACGTGGGACACGAAAGATAATTTATTGACTGCCTACACCAAAACGTTTTTTTACGATGGTAACGAAACCCGCCGAGCCAAAACGGGCAAACGCTACGTGATAAATGAATTGAGCAACAGCGTAATTGCCGAAACCAACGATGCAGGCACGTATTTGTACTACTATGTGTATGGACCAACGGGCTTGCTTTACCGCCAAAACGCCAGCACCAGTGCCGTGGAATATTACCACTACGATTTTAGAGGTAGCACCATAGCCATGACCGATGCCAGCCAAAACACAGTACGCCAATACCAATATGATGCCTACGGAAAAATACTGCAACAAACCCCAGCCGTAGCCAGTGACGACAACCCATTTAGATATGTAGGACAACAGGGCGTACAATATGAAGAACCAAATCTCTACTTTATGCGTGCCAGATATTACGACCCCACAACGGGCAAATTTCTAAGTGAAGACCCGATTTGGGGTACGAATTTGTTTGCGTATGGAAATGATAATCCTGTGATGATGATTGATGCAAGCGGATTAAGTTCAACTTATTCAAGTGAAAACTCAACTGCAACTTTGGCTTCAGCAAATGGTAGTGCTTACAGTTTTACCGATAAGAATAATGGTACACAAGTTGGAATTGTTAATGGAGCCACTTCAATAACTACAGATTCAAAAGGATTATCTGTTAATCTAAATTACAGTGCGATTAGTGTTGAGAAAACAGTTTATCAAGACCAAAATACTACGGTTAAAGTAGGTGGTAGTTTAGTCAATGCCAACGTCTCTATTTCAACTTCAAATCCAACTTTAGATGTTAGTGCTTCATTAGCTCAAGGTACAGTAACAACTTGTCGGACGGTTGAAAAACTTAATATTGATGTTGAAGTTACAACAACTATTGATATTGGTAAAGTTGATTTAACTGGCTTTAAACCTGTAGCGGTAGGAGGTGATATTAAAATTACACCAGGAGCAAACACGAGTTGCAAAAATCCACAGTATAATTATGGAAAAGGTAATTCTTGTGATGAAAAGAAAGGGTATAAACCAAATGGGCAAACGGTTTTCAGTGAATCTAAAAAAAATAGACCCAAAACTCCAAGTTATGGACCTGGTGATGTTCAATAATATCTTTTTAATTTAATTGAAAAAATGAAAAAATATATAATTCTAATCATATTAAGTTTGGGTTGTTGGGTCGGTATTTACGCCCAAACGCCACAAAAAATGACCTACGTGTATGATGCTCTCAATCGGCTTACGGAGGTGACGTACCCTAATGGTTCAAAAATTACTTATAATTATGATGTGTTGGGTAATCGTAATTCGGTGGTAGTGGTGGGTGGTTGTACGTTACCAACCGCAACTTTATCAGGTACACAAACCATCATTGCAGGGCAAAGTGCTACGCTTTCGGTGGCTTTAACGGGTGCGAGTCCGTGGGTTGTGGTGGTTAATGGTGTTACTTATAATGCTACCGTAAGTCCATACACTTTTAGCGTTACGCCCAATGCTACTACCACTTACAATATTTCAAGCGTAAGTAATAGTTGTGGGGTGGGTACAGTTAGTGGTTTGGCGGTTGTAACGGTTAATGCTTGTACCAATATGTACACCCTAAAAACAGGCAATTGGAATGACGTAACGGTCTGGTCTTGTGGACGTGTACCAACGAGTACGGATGCTATCACGGTTAAAGCAAATCATTTTATCACTATTCCAGCGAGTTATACTGCCAACGCTAAAAATGTTGTTTTTGAAGTAATAGGGGGTAAGTTTATTTATGCTGCTAATACCAGTAAATTATGTTTGAGTTGCTCTGCAACGATTCCTACAAATGGTTTAATGATTTATTTACCCTTTAATGGAAATGCGAATGATGCGAGTGGAAACAATAATAATGGAGTGGTATCGGGAGCCACGTTAGGCAATGATAGATTTGGCGTAGCTAATAAAGCCTATCGTTTTAATGACGGAAACCGCATTGATGTAACTAACTCAGCATCATTAAGTTTATCAAATGCTTTTTCGGTTAGTGTATGGGTAAATATGCAATCCACTACGGGTAGAGATGGTAATGGGACAGTATCTACTACTCCTCAACAATGTATTTTTACAAAAAATTGCGATAATGGTCAGCTCCGTGGTGCGATTAATCCCCAAGCAGACGGCTCATTTATTTTACAAACGTATGCAAATACTGGCGACCAAATTGCCATTTCGTTCCAGCTAAATCAATGGAAACTAATTAGTTTGACATACGATGGTAGCACTTTAAAGCAATTCGTGAATGGGAATTTGGTTTCAACAAAAGCAACCGTACTTAGTTTAGCACTTTCCAATAATTACAATTTAGTTATCGGAAATATGGGTTGCTACGTATATTATTTCAATGGTTTTATGGATGAGTTTAGAATGTATAATAGAGGATTAAGTAATGCGGAAGTTTTGGATATTTATAATGCTGAGAAATAAATAATCTTTGTTTTACCTCCAAAGCCACCCCAAAAAGGGTGGCTTTGTCTTTCTAAACCTTCGGCATAATTCTTACTATAAATTCATTAAATCAAATTCCCCAAGTAGCTTAATTTAATCAATTCATCAATACCAAAACTATTGATGAATAATCGTTTCGGGTGGTTTACATTAAATCTTTTAGGCTAACACAACTTGGTCAATCACCAAATCTTTCTGCTCTTGATTTTTAAAGGCAATTATACCCATACTGTTTTTCTTTTTTTGCAAATCTCATACTTCAAGTTTAATACAATAATTTCTGGAAGAATCATCCGAACAACCTTTATTAGGTTAGGAAATTACGTGGAACCACAAAAACAGTGGAGATTCCACAATTAGAACTCCTGCTGATTAAAATTCAAATTTAGTGATTAACTTTGGACTCCACAAAGTGGCTGAATGTAAGAAGTTTGTATGTGTGCCATATTTGGCGAGGAAGACGAAATTATAAAAATGCCTCAATTTTATCGAAAATATCATTCAATTTCACACTCATTGTGTCAATCAAAATGTCTGGGTTTTCTTCGTCATAAATTGTCTCTGTCCACACTTTTCGATTATCTGTTTTTTGAAATTTTATTACAACTTTATCAAATCTATCCACAAATATTACTTCGTGAATACTTTTCATACTTTGATATTTGTATAGTTTTTCATTCAAATCATACCGATACGTTCCTTCCGAAAGCACTTCAACTACTAAGTAGGGATTCAAAATAATGGCAGATGATTGATTGTAAAATTCTAATTTACCCTTCACAACGGTTACATCAGGGTTAAAGTAACCTTTTTTGTCTCCAGTTTTTACACCAAGATTACTCCCAAAAACATTAAATCCGTTGAATTGGTAGTGGTTTACTAAAAGTGTAGTCATACAACTGACAATAAATTCGTGGATGGCTGATGCAAGACCCATGATGATGATTTTTCCGTTGTTGTATTCTGCTTTGTAAGTTGTTTCTTCCAAAAAATCCATAAACTCATCCCAAGTAGCTTCGATTGTAACGATACCACCATTTTCAATTTTCTGGATCTGACTATCTGATAAAGTAATTTTTTCGAGTAATTCCATGGTTTGATGTATTTAGATTTTTGGTAAATATAAAGAATTTATCTGAATTTGGATTCGTGGGATTAATGGATTTTAGGATTAAAATAATCCATAAAATCTAATAAATCCCACGAATCCAAATTCAGAAATCTACACCCCTTTCATACTCAACGCCACTCTTTTACGAGCAATATCCACTTCCATTACCCGCACTTGTACGTGTTGTTGAAGTTTTACAACCTGATTTGGGTCTGAAACATATTGATTCGCTAATTGTGAAATATGTACCAAGCCGTCTTGTTTTACACCCACATCTACGAAGCACCCAAAAGCGGTAATATTCGTAACGATTCCTGATAAAATCATGCCTTCATACAGGTCTTCAATCTTCTTGACGTTGGGGTCAAATTCAAAGGATACTAATTGCTCACGGGGGTCTCTGGACGGTTTTTCGAGTTCCTTCATAATGTCTTGAAGCGTCAATAAACCAACGGTTTGTGTAACGTAATCCTTTAAATTGAGACGTTTACGTAGTTCTGGGGAGGTCATAAGGTCTTTAACAGTACATTCCAAGTCCTTTGCCATTTGTTCGATGATAGGATAGGTTTCGGGGTGAACTGCCGAATTATCCAAGGGGTTTTTAGCATTATGAATCCTCAAAAATCCTGCACATTGTTCAAAGGCTTTATCACCCAAACGAGACACTTTTTTGACCTGTGAACGTGCCGTAAACTCGCCATTTTCTTGACGATATTTTACAATATTTGCCGCCAAAGCTGGACCTAAACCTGCCACATAAGCCAATAAATGTTTTGAAGCAGTGTTTAAATTTACCCCCACCGCATTCACACAACTTTCCACGACCGAGTCCAAAGAATTTTTCAGTAAATTTTGTTCAACATCGTGCTGATATTGCCCAACACCAATGGATTTCGCATCAATTTTCACCAATTCCGCCAAAGGGTCCATCAATCTTCTACCTATCGAAATGGCACCCCGAACGGTAATATCTTTATCGGGAAATTCTTCACGGGCAATGGGCGAAGCGGAATAAATGGATGCCCCTTGTTCTGAAACGGCAAAAATTTGGGGGATATTTTTGAAAGGAAGTTTCTTAACAAAGTCTTCGGTTTCACGTCCCGCCGTTCCGTTTCCGATGGCTATCGCTTCTATTTGGTATTTTTCAGAAAGGGTTAAAATCTTATCTTGTGCCTCCGAGGATTTATCGAAAGGATAACTTACGGTATCTGCCAACAAATTTCCTTGGGCATCCAAGACTACGGTTTTGCAGCCCGTTCTGTATCCTGGGTCAATGGCGAGTACCTTTTTTTGTCCCAAAGGAGAAGCCAACAATAATTGTCGAAGATTTTGAGCAAATATCTTAATCGCCTCTAAATCAGATCTTTCCTTGGACATTGCTGCAAATTCATTTTCAATAGAGGGTTTCATCAAGCGTTTATAGGAATCGGTAATTGCCTCCTCAACAATTTTTTTGGGTTCGGGTAAACCACGTAAAAAAACACGATATAATGCACCCAACGAATTATCTTCATCGGGCGAAATTGTTACCGATAAAAAACCTTCTTCTTCGCCCCGCCTGATTGCCAAAAGTCGGTGCGAAGGAACACGTTTGAGAGGCTCATTAAAGTCAAAATAATCACGGTATTTTGCCCCATCTTCGTTCTTGCCTTTTTTAACTTTTGCATACACAACCGCCTCACGTTCAAACACTTTACGTACTGCATTTCGAGCCGATACGTCCTCATTCATCCATTCCGACATGATGTCTCTTGCCCCTTGCAAAGCCTCTTCGACAGTGGCAACTTTGTCATTCAAGTACGCCGTTGCTTTCTGTAAAATATTGCTTTCTTTTTGCTCAAAAATCAACTTTGCTAAGGGTTCAAGTCCTTTCTCAATAGCAATGGAGGCACGGGTTTTACGCTTTTGTTTGTAAGGCAAATAAAGGTCTTCTAATTCTTGTAAATGATAGGCATTATTCAATTTATTTAATAATTCGGGAGTCATTTTACTTTGCTCTTCGATGGACTTAATAATGCCCTCACGGCGTTTATCAGCATCTTTTAGCTTAGTCCAGAGTTCTTTAATGTCTAAAATCTGCACTTCATCAAGGCTACCCGTTGCTTCTTTTCGGTATCGTGCAATGAAGGGAACGGTGCCACCTTCGTCTAATAAATTGATGGTACTTTGGGCTTGGTGGGTCATCACGCCTACGCTATTTGAGATGATTTGGATTTGGGCTTTGTTCATTTGGTTTCGGTAGGACAGGTTTCCAACCTGTCAAAATTAAATTTTATTCAAAGACGGGTTGGAAACCTGTCCTACGGTTTATCCATCAAAATATGTTCTATACCGTCTTCCAAATAAATCTCCTCAACTTGCTGAAAACCAAGTGATTCATAGAATTTTTTGAGATAATATTGAGCCCCAATCCTGATGGGTACACCGCCGTAAAGTTCTTCCAATAATTCGATTGATTTGTGCATCAAAATTTTTCCAATTCCTTCTCCACGTGCTTGTGCAGACGTAACTACTCGCCCGATAGATGCTTCTTGGTATGATATTCCCGCAGGTACAATACGAGTATAAGCCAAGATTTTCTGAGAATCCGTATCGAATCCCATCAAGTGAAAACATTTGAAATCCTTATCGTCTAAATCTTGGAAAGGGCAGTTTTGTTCGACGATAAATACCTCATTTCTAAGTT
>JAYVRF010000039.1:0-10269 GCA_043756925.1 Arcicella sp.
CTGGAATAATATAGAGGGTCAAAGTTGTGGCAAATAACATTCCACCCACCACGGCAATTCCCATCGAAACACGACTTTGTGAACCCGAACCCAATGCCAAAGCAATTGGTAAAATACCCAAAATCGTACAAAGTGAAGTCATTAAAATGGGTCTAAAACGAGATACAGCTGCTTCTTTTGCCGCTTGCATTTTATTACTGCCCGCCTCCTTTCGTTGATTGGCAAATTCCACAATCAAAATACCGTTTTTGGTTACCAATCCTACCAAAACAATAATCCCAATTTGTGAGAAAATATTGAGGGTTTGACTGAAATCCCAAAGTGAAAGCAACGCCCCAGCAACTGCCAAAGGAACGGTTAAAAGTATAATCAAGGGGTCAATGAAACTTTCAAATTGGGCCGATAAAATCAAATAAATCAATATCAAAGCTAAGGCAAAAGCGAATAACAAGGACGATGATGAATCTTTAAATTCCTTCGACTGTCCATCGTAAGCCGTTGAAAATGAGTTATCTAAGGTTTCTTTTGCAATTTTATCCATCTCGTCCAACGCCTCTCCCAACGTTACGCCCTTTGCCGCCTGTGCCTGTACGGTTGCCGCTACGTAACGATTATATCTGAACAATTGCGGAGGGGTACTTTCTTCCGTAATCTTCACCAAATTATCCAATTGTATCAATTCGCCCTTGTTACTTTTTACATACAATGAACGCAAATCACCTACATCATTTCGTTCAGGACGGTCAATTTGTCCGATGATTTGGTATTGTTTACCATTCATTAAAAAATAACCAAAACGTCTGCCCGAAAGCCCTAATTGAAGTGTTTGGGCGACATCTTGAATCGAAACGCCTAAATTTTGTGCTTTTTCACGGTTAATTTCCAAACGCAATTCTGGCTTCGTAAACTTTAAATTTACATCCGCTGTTTCAAATTTTGGCGATTCTCGAACCTTCGCCATAAATTCTGGAATGGCTTTTTTGAGTTTCTCAAAATTAACCGCTTGAATCACAAATTGAATCGGTAAACCTCCACCACGCTGCCCCGTTTGGATGGTGGGCTCTTGAACCACAAACATTCTCGCCCCTGTATATTTCTTCAATTTTGGCTGAATTTCATCCACAATGGCTTGTTGCGTTCTGCGAGATGTATCATTCAAAACCACCCTGACGGCTCCCGTATTTGCTGCCCCGTTGCCGAAAGGAGGAGACGTAATCGTTATCACGCCACGACGTTCTTTTTCCGATAGTTCCGATAACAAAAGATTTCCGAGTTCATCCGTTATGCCTAACATATATTCAAAAGTTGCTCCTTCTGGTCCCGTTACCGAAATTCTAAAACCACCTCTGTCTTCCATAGGAGCCAATTCTGAGGGAATCGCATCAAACTTAAACATCGCATAAATAATTCCGATGAATGAAACAACCAACACCCAAGCCAACCAACGAACCCTTAAAAAACCAGTTAATGAATTCTCATAAGCATGATTTAAACCTTGAAAAAAAGGCTCCGTTACTCGATAGAACCACGGCTGATTATTTCTCCCTTTTAAGATTTTGGAACTCAACATGGGCGTTAAAGTTAGTGAAACAAAGGCAGAAATAATCACGGAACCTGCTACCACAATCCCAAATTCACGGAACAATCTCCCTGTGATTCCTTGCAAAAATATTACTGGTAAAAACACCGCTGCCAACGTAACTGTGGTCGAAATGACGGCAAAATATATTTCTTTTGAACCTTGCAAAGAAGCCTCCCAGGGCGACATTCCTTCCTCAATTTTAGCATAAATGTTCTCCAAAACCACGATTGCATCATCCACAACCAATCCAATTGAAAGAACAATTCCTAATAAAGTCAATACGTTTATGGAGAAATCCATGACGTACATAATGAAAAATACGCCAATTAATGATACTGGAATTGCCGTTAATGGAATCAGAGTTGAACGCCAATCACGCAGGAAAATGAAGATAATTAAAGCAACCAAAGCAATAGCAATGAAGATGGTTTCTTCCACTTCCGTGATGGATTTTCTTACGTATTGCGTGTAATCTAAACCCAACGTTATTTCAACATCATCAGGAATTGTACTTTTAATTTGCACTAATTTCTTCTTAATATCATCAACAATCTGAATTTGATTTGCCCCTGGTTGCGGAACAACTGCCACCGCCACCATCGGAACCATATCCCTCTTGAAGAAAGTCTTTTCATTTTCAGGAGCTAATTCAGTACGACCTACATCGCTGAATTTCACCACTTTATCTCCTTCTTCACGCAAAATTAAATTGTCAAAATCCTCTGGGGTCGTCAAACGTCCTTGTGTCCGAACGGTCAATTCTGTCATGGCTCCTTCAATACTTCCCGATGGCAATTCTATGTTTTGTTTGTTCAAGGCGTTCACAATATCGGGGGCAGTAAGACGATAAGACGACAATTTCACGGGGTCAATTCTTAACCGCATCGCATACTTTTTCTCTCCCCAAATCTGCACGGAACTCACACCCGCAATGGTCTGAAATTTCTCTTTAATATTCCGAGTAACAATCTCATTCAAATCCAACAAATCACGTTTTGCCGATTTTACATTGATAAAATAAATGGGATTAGAATCTGCATCTGCTTTTGCGACCACGGGCGGATCAATGTCTTTGGGAAGATTTGCCAACGAACGAGCCACACGGTCACGCACATCATTGGCGGCATCCTCAATATCAACCGCTAAATCAAATTCAACTGAAATCGTTGAGCGACCATCACGACTGGTTGAAGTCAGCGTACGAATTCCCGCAATTCCATTGATTGATTCTTCTAAAGGTTCGGTAATTTGCGACTCAATGATGTCAGCATTTGCTCCGGTGTAGTTCGTTTGAACCGTCACCACGGGCGGGTCAACGCTGGGAAACTCCCTGATTCCCAAGTAGCTATAACCAATTACGCCAAAAAGGATAATTAGAATTGACATCACCACCGCCAGAACGGGGCGTTTGATGGAAGTTTCAGAAATGGATGCCATAGTTTTAGGAAATTAATGATGAAGGAATTTTGAATTAATGGAATTTTAATTTTTGAGATAGGGTAGGAGGGAAGGTTGATTTTATATTTTAATGATTCTCTTTTGAGATATTAACGTAAGCTGGCGTTCCACTGTGGGTTAATCCAAACCTTCATTGAGGGTCATTTAACCAAACTCTCAATAGCTAAATTAATCCTTTCCGTGCATGAACCTAACGACCAATTTTCTTTTACATTATTAATAGCAAACGTAGATATCTCATTTCTTAATGCTTGATTCCCAGATAATTGAGAAATATATTTAGCGATTTCTCTGGGATTTTGATTAACCAAAAAACCATTCTTTCTGTGAATGATTGTTTCTCTCACGCCTCCCTCTGGAACGGCAATCACAGGTGTTCCACAAGCATTTGCTTCAAGTGGAGCAAAGCCAAAAGGTTCAAGATTTGAGGAATAAACCATACAAATTGCTCCACTCAATAATTGAACCAATTGCTCATCAGTTACCATCTTTTTTACTTCTAATGTAACGTTTAATGAACGAGCTAAATCCACCATTTCAAGCCAATATTTTTCGTCCACCATGTTGCCAATCCATAATAGTTTTGGACGATTTTCTTTTATTTCACCCACTGATCTAATCGCTAATTCTGGATTTTTATGTCTGTAAAAACCTCCTAATCCTACTATATATTTGTTGGTTTCTAAGGGTTTTGTGGGTTTAAACAATGAACTATCAATTCCTAAATAACAAACTTCCGAAAGTAATCCATACGCTCTTTTGCAACTTTCCATTGAGAAATAAGAGTTCACCAAAACCTTATCAAATGCTTGGAAATTCTTACGTTCCTCACGAACATAAACCCTATATTTATTTGTCCGCCAAGTATTACTGAAAAAATAAACCCAAAATTTAGTACTCCACTTATTTGATGTTCTTTCAGGAGCCTCCCAGATTTGTTCGGGCATGGCTTCGTATAAATAACGATTAGGTTCTCCTAAGTACAAAACCTTTGGAATATTTACAAAACGACTAATAAATGGCACTCCATAATAGAAGCAACTGTTGGCAAAAAGTACATCAAAACCACCTTTATTTATTTCTAAGGCACATTTTTGACAATGTTCTTCCATCGCTTTTATGTTGGAATCTTTCTCAAAAAATAAAGAAGTAAAACGTTCTTTCAACGAAGATTGATTTTCATCGTATTTTAAAGACACTTTATGCAATTTCACACTCGTTGGTAAGTGCATAAATCCTCCTGCATCGGGTTCATCAGCCCAAATTTCAATTTGATGCCCTTTCTCTACTAATCCTTTGATATGATACTGTAAAGCACGACTTCCTCCGCCGCTATGCAAATTATGCCACACGGCTATTTTCATAGGTTTATTCTAATTAACATATCAATAATTTATAAATAATGGTTGTTTATAATGAAAATAAAACTTTAAAATAAAGCATTATTAAGGAACTCAAAATTATAAATTTACATTTTTACTGATTACTGCCTTAATTACCTCCCGAATCTCAACGTCTCCATCAGCTTTCACCTGCATAATACCAGTAGTAATTAACGTATCGCCCGTTGATAATCCCGATAAAACTTCAACGTTTTTTTCTCCACGTGTACCTAATTGAACCTTCATCGGCATTGCTTTCCCATTTTTTACTACAAAAACTCTATTCCCTTTTTGTTCTGGAATAATGGCTTCGGTTGGAATCATAATGGCTGAACCTTTACTTTTCAAAACCAATTCAATCCTCGCAAAAGAGCCAGGAATCAACTTTCGAGCAGGATTGGGAGCAACCGCCCGAATTTGTAAAGTACGAGTATCGGGGTCAATTTTTGGGTCTATTGCGTAAACTGTTCCAACGAATTTTTGTTCAGAATTCTCAACCGAAAAATCAATTTTACTGCCAACTCGAACAATAGATGAATATTTAGCGGGTATAGCAAACTCTATTTTAGCGGGATTTGTGTTGGTTAAAGTTGCAATTTTTGTAGTGGGTGAAATATAACTTCCCATACTCACAAAACGAAATCCAATTGTTCCATCAAAAGGAGCTTTCAAAGTCATTTTTTGAATTTGAGCCGATAAATCTTCCATATCAGCGGACACTGTATTAACGGAATTTACAGCAATATCGTATTCTCTTTGACTAATTGCTTCCTTTTCCAATAATCTTTTTTGGCGAGCCTCATTGTCTTCGGCTAATTTTTTATTAAAGCCCAATTTTCTCAAACGTGCCTGTAAATCTTCATCATTGATGTGCAACAAAGTTGTTCCTTTTCTGACAAAATCGCCTTCCTTTATGTTCAACGTAACAATTCTACCCGATATTTCACTCCTAATTTCAACTTCTTCATTTGGTAAAATTGTTCCATTGGTATTCACAAGGTCATCCAAACGGGTTGGACTCACAACCATAACAATCACCGAAGTTACCTCCTCCTTTCGCTTTTAAAGCTAATTCCTTCTTATCTTTTTCACCTTTAGGTTTAAAAAGGGTCTTTAATTTTGGGTAAAAAATACCCGCTATAATTAAAAAGATGATGAAAGCAGTTAAAAGATTTTTAGTAAATTTTGACATAAAATTAAGGTATTGATAAAATTTTACTCGAAAATACGCAATAATTAACGGTATTCAATGGTTAAATTTAATTTTTAAAAATCCCTAAAATTCTTAACAACAAAAATGACGAACCTTTCAAGTTCGCCATTTTTATGACCTTTCACTAATATTTAAAAAGTTTATCTGAACTATATCTCAAAGATTGTTTTAAACTCCCCAATAAAAAATCCTAAAATCTATTAATCCAAGTTTAGACAAAATAATATCGTCTATTTCTTAGACAACTTCTTTGATACAGCACCCATATCAGTTTTCAAAGTATAAAGATAAGTACCATCTGTTAAAGTATTCCCTTTTGTAAAAGTAACAGAATGTTCACCTTCTGACATGTCTTGATTATCCACTAAAGTTGCAATCGTCATTCCAATAATATTTGTGATTGACAACGATACTTTACCAGCTTTAGGTACATAATACTGAATCTCTACTGATGTTTCAAATGGATTTGGGTATGCGTACATACTTACTTTATCACTTGCCTCAGCACCTGCAATTCTTGAAGAAGATGCAATTTTGCCAATACTTGCCTTAAAATTTGCTCCACTTTTTGCCGTAAATCCTGGCAATAACTTTACAGATTTTCCAGCTTCATAATGCACTTTCGACTCTTCACTCACCACATTAGAAGCACTGATTGTTTCAGTTGCTACTTCGTGTTTGGTGGTTCTATTAATGTTATCAGTAATTTTTAAAGAAACTTCTTGAGCAGAAGCAACTCTCACTGACATCACGAAAAGAAACATTCCAACTATTCTGAAATAATTTTTCATTTTTTCTTTTGTTTAAGTCACTCCTCTAATAAAGGAGAGGGGCAGGGGGTGAGGTTTATTACTTCTTTCTCAATTTATTTACTTGTTGTTTTAAAGCCTTCAATTCCGCTACTTGAGCATCATTTACTTTCTTCATATCCAACAAATACAATGTTAATTCTTCAACTTTCTCTAATAATTTTACGTCAGTTTTTCCTAAATTGTTTCCAGTTGCCGCCATTTCAGTAGCACTTGGAATGTTTGGCAAGTGACCGTTGATTGAAATAAATTTCTCAACTTCTCCCAAAGTCATACGCTTATAGTTAGGTTTGAAAACATAATCAGGCCAAGACTCAGAACCTTCAACTTTCACGTTTACTTCTTTTGATAGAACTCCACCTTTAACAATTAATGAATTACCATCTAACCCAGTACCTTTAATAACCACACCATTTGTGCTATTGTTATACAAATAGCCATCTGATTCTTTCCAAGTACTTTCAGCTACTGGACTGCCTATTGCCGTAGTACCTGCTCCACCAGTTAAGCCAACTAAAATTACTTCACCAGCTGCATTTACACTTAAAACTTTACCACTCCCACCTGTTGATGTTGCACTTGCAGAAGTTACGTTTGTGAATTTTAAACCCGTTACCGTAGTACTTCCAGTAGTAATTTCTAACTTTGCTGTTGGTGAATTTGTACCAATACCTACATTAGCATCCTTTCCTAAAACCAGTGAATTACTTGCAATAACAGCAGCATTTGCACCAATGGCTGTTGCATTAGTTAATCCGTCATTAACAGCAGTGTTGTAACCTAATAAAGTTATATTAGAACCAGAGCCTGTACCAAATCCAGATGCTCGACCAAGAAATGTATTACCATTTCCAGAAGTAAGACTATATCCGCCACTTTCCCCAATTAAAACATTGTCATTTCCTACTGCATTTGAAAATCCAGCACCAGTACCTAAAAATATATTACGACTACCAGTTGTAACACCTGAACCAACACTATAACCTATAAATGAATTATTATCTCCTGTTGTAGCTTTCCCTGTATTAAACCCAATAAAAGTATTTCCAATTCCAGTAGCATTTTGTCCCGATAAAGAACCAATCATCACATTACCGCCACTATTGGTAACAGAACTTCCAGCTTTATTGCCAATAGCCACATTCCCATACCCACCACTTACTAACTTCAACGCATCAATTCCAATACCAGTATTATCAATGTTATAGTTTTTAAGTATTGTAGCTCCGCCAAGTTTAAATACATTATTTCCTGAAGTTCCTAAATTAATATCGCCACTAATATCCACGGAGTTTGTGATGGAGAGTGATTGCCCTACGGGTGCAGTAATCGTTTGTGCATTTGCTGAAAATATCCCTAAACAGCATATAAGTCCAGAAAGTATTTTTGTTTTCATGATTTTCAATGTTTAAAATGTTGAATGTTATTTTTTTCTGTAACGAAATTCTTTATTTTATTTCAAATTAACAATACTATAGGTTTATATATTCAATATAATTTATTATTCGGGTTTTTAACCTTATCCAACTCTTCGTAAACCGAATTATTACTAATATATTCGGGTACAATACTTTTTATCTGTCCAATCAATTCTCTATTATTCCCTTCATACAATAATCTTTCCAATTCATCCAATACCACTTCCATAATTCCAAAACTTGGCGTAATTACCTTCGCACACATAATCTTCGGATGATGCGTTGGCATCGTATTTTCATTATCATTTAATAATTCTTCGTACAATTTTTCGCCAGGTCGTAATCCTGAATATTCTATCTGAATGTCTTTCCCTTCTCGCAAGCCCGAAAGCGTAATCATTTTTTTAGCCAAATCCGTTATTTTGATGGGTTCTCCCATATCAAACACAAATACTTCCCCCCCTTTTCCCATGGTTCCCGCTTCTAATACCAATTGACACGCTTCTGGAATCGTCATAAAATACCGAGTAATCTCTGGATGAGTCACCGTAATGGGTCCTCCTTGTTCTATTTGTTTTTTAAACAAGGGAATCACCGACCCATTTGAACCCAATACATTCCCAAAACGAGTTGCAATATATTTTGTATTTACGCCTGAGACATAATTCATGCTCTGGGTGTACATCTCCGCTACTCTTTTTGTCGCACCCATTACATTCGTAGGATTAACCGCTTTATCCGTCGAAACCATCACAAATTTAGCTACGCCATATTCTGCCGAAAGTTCCGCAATAATTCTTGTTCCCAATATATTCACTTTCACCGCCTCATAGGGATTATTTTCCATCATCGGCACGTGCTTATAGGCAGCAGCATGAAAAACAAGATGTGGTCTCGAACTCCTAAAAATTCTACTCATCCTTGTTTTGTCCGAAACATTCCCAATCGCAATCTGGACACTGGTGTTTTCAGGAATCAATTTCTTTATTTCAAATTCCAAATCATACAAAGCGGATTCAGCTTGGTCAACTAAAATAATCTTAGAAGGAAAATAATTTAATAATTGTCTCACAATCTCACTCCCAATAGATCCCGCCGCTCCCGTAACCATAATTACCTTGCCATCCACTTCCTTACTAATCAACAAGTTATTCATTTCAATGGAGTCTCGCTCCAACAAGTCTTCAATTTTTACATTATGGATTTGATTAACCGAGAATTCTCCATTCACCCATTTTTCTACGGGCGGTAATGTTTTTACCACAATCCCTTTCTCTAAGAAGTAATCACTTATTTCACGTTTAGCCGATGGCGTTATTTTTTTAATGGCAACAATCACTTCTTTAGAATCATCCACTTGATCTAAAAACTTACTAACTGCTTCCTCTCTACTGTACACCCTGATTCCCTCAATTGTTTTATTTACCTTAGCAGCATTATCATCAATAAAACCCAAAATATGATAACCTCTTATTTTATCATTTGATAATACATTTTTAGTAATCAAACCAGAATATCCTGCTCCGTAAATTAGTACATTTTTGGCAGATTTGAACTCCAAAATCAAAGATTCATAAACCGCTTTTACCAAAAAGCGACTTGAGATTAGAAGAAATAAACAAATGAAATAATCAATGCTTAAAATTGAGAGAGGAACGTAATAAGGAGTATCATAACCAGATAAATAACGAATCCCCAAGGAAAATGAACCCGCCACAAAAGTACTGAGCGTAACAGTTTTAAAAAGGAGAATAGCATCTTCAATACTCGTGTGACGAATAATGCCAGTGTACGAACGGAAATAAAAAAAGCACGCTAATCTTATGTACAGTATAAAAAAATATTGCCTTTCAATGGATTGCCAACTGATAGCACTAATATGAAAGTTGTGTCTTAATATATTAGCGGCAATGAAGGAGACAGAAACAATCATCATATCAACTGCTAAGATAAGCCACCGAGAAACAAACTTATTTGAATATTTTGAAAGGATATGTTCAGACATAGACTGAAATTGATTGAAGGTTTATTAGAAGACATATTTTATAATATGTGATATTTTATGTCAATTTTACCCATAATTCAACACTTTTCCAAATTGTGCAACTTCAAACTTATTAAACGGTTATACCCATTACTTTTCGCTTCGTGATAATATACAATAATATTAATAAAATTATTATGCTCAAACCAGTTACTATTTGGATATTTGAGGAATACTGCAAATTGAAAATTACCACACAACAAATGATGCCTTGTATAAACATATAAATTACAGACATCAATAAGTGAGGGACTTTCAAATTATGCACAATCACTTGAAATAAATGAAGTCTATGAGCCTTAAAAATGTTTTCTTTTAAAAATAAACGGTGAATAATGGTCAATACACTATCAACCCCATAAA
>JAYVRF010000040.1:0-10242 GCA_043756925.1 Arcicella sp.
GGGTGCCACTTACGCCCCCATTACTTTATTAAACACGGGTATCCGTTTGGCGGCATCCAGTGTACGCAATTTTACTCCCACCTACAGCCCCGCAAAAACAGCGATTACCGCCACTGATTTTCAAGCCAAGCAGGATTTTACCAGTGGGTCAACTCCTTATTCAGTAGTCGTGGGCGATTTGGACGGGGATGGCAAGCCCGATTTGGTCGTAGCGAATGCGAGTTCAAATACAGTCTCGGTGTACCGCAATACGTCGAGCAGTGGCAGCATCGGCATCGGTAGTTTTGCCGCCAAAGTAGATTTTGCCACGGGAATAGCACCTATTTCAGTAGCCATCGGCGATTTGGATGGGGATGGCAAGCCCGAGTTGGTCGTGGCGAATATAAGTTCAGCTACCGTCTCGGTATTTCGCAATACGGCAACGAGTGGCAGCATCGGCTCGGGTAGTTTTGCCGCCAAAGTAGACTTTGCCGCTGGAACAAGTCCTCAATCAGTAGCCCTGAGCGATTTGGATGGGGATGGTAAGCCCGATTTGGTCGTGGCGAATGGTGGTTCAAATACCGTCTCGGTATTTCGCAATACGTCAAGTAGTGGCAGCATCGTTCTGGGTAGTTTTGCCCCTAAAGTAGATTTTACCACGGGAACGAATCCTATTTCAGTAGCCCTGGGTGATTTGGATGGGGATGGCAAACCCGATTTGGCGGTAGCGAATCAAAGTTCAAATACGGTCTCGGTATTTCGCAATACGGCTACGAGTGGCAACATCGGCATCGGTAGTTTTGCCGCCAAAGTAGATTTTACCACGGGTGCAGCACCTTATTCAGTAGCCTTGGGTGATTTGGATGGGGATGGCAAGCCCGATTTGGCCGTAGCAAATCAAAGTTCAAATACGGTCTCGGTATTCCGCAATACGTCCACGAGTGGCAGCATCGGTACGGTTAGTTTTGTGGCTAAGGTAGATTTTACCACGGGTTCAGCTCCTCGTTCAGTAGCCATGGGCGATTTGGATGGGGATGGCAAACCCGATTTGGCCGTGGCGAATCAAAGTTCAAATACGGTCTCGGTCATCCGCAATACGGCAACGAGTGGCAGCATCGGCTCGGGTAGTTTTGTCCCTAAAGTAGATTTTACCACGGGAACAAATCCTTGGTCAGTAGCCCTTGGTGATTTGGATGGGGATGGCAAGCCCGACTTGGCCGTAGCAAATCAAGGTTCAAATACGGTCTCGGTGTTGCGTAATAGGGATATTGTAATTAGTATTAGCAATGGGGCTTGGAATAATCCGAGCACCTGGAATATTAATCGAATACCTCTGCCATCAGACTTTGTCATTATCGACCTAAATCATACGGTTGACATTACCACTATGGTAAGTGCCTGGGCAATTCAGTACAGAAATAATGGCAAATTATTCTTTACCAATGCTTCGGCTAAATTGAATATTGGACTTTGATGATTGGAGTGCATCAAAAAGTGTGGGGTAACTGGTTTTGATTTACTTAATTAAAAAATTAGTGGATTCAATTAGCCGCCTTAAAATGATTCTTTAAAACATTTGTCTGATTACCCCACACTTTTCGATGCACTCTCTTTTTACAAGTTTAAAAAGGTTTAACGTGTCTTTTGAATTTTACAGACTCTTTTTCTCCATAATTTTTTAGAAAAAATGGTAAATCCCCTGCCGATTAACCACAAGTATCTCAAAACGTATTCAAACTGCATATCTTGGAGTTGTTGAATCCATTGAGAACCATCATATTTTCGATGACAAATATCAGTTCTTTCTCTTGAAGAATTATACCATGTATTATCTTGATAATCAGAGGAGTAAAGAATGTTTTAGCATCAACCAAACCGTTATCAAGCCAATGCTCATTTTTCTTAACTTGACTCAAAGAATGTATTTTACGTAGCTGATTGTCAGCTATTCTACCTAATGAAACGTGCTGACTGGTAACTAAACCACTAATCTACTTACTAATGTATTGAATCGTCTTAAAGGATTGCCTTGCAATTTTGAGGGATATAGGTTTTAAGCCCTGATTCTACATTTTTGCGGATATTAAATGTTTTCAATAGCCACTATGATAATGTCCCCAATGGAATTGCTGGTGGCTATTTTGTCAAATAAATATCCTAATTTATTTTTTAACTATAAAAGTGTCGATCTAAAAATTTTCACAACAAAAACCCAGGATTCACCAAATTATTTTTAATCGCAAAAATCACCAAACCTGCTGCATTTCTGGCTCCCTTTTTTTTCTAAGAGATTGTTTTGATGTCCATCCACCGTTCTGACACTGATCAATAATTTCTCCGCAATTTCGTTAAAGTCTCAATGTCAAATCCCTTGCCATTATCTTGATAAATAACCGTAAGTTGTTGATTATCAACCATAAAACTAATATTTATTTCGCTTGCTTGTGCGTGTTTGAGCGACACAAAATTTATAAAACTAACCTTATCAGATAAGCGTAAAAATATTCATTTCATAAAATAGGTATTTTGCCTTTTTAAAATCTTAATTAATCATCAACGGTAACGAAATCTAAATCGCTGTCCTTTTGCCAAATTCATTATCCACCCCGATTGATTCACTTCGTTGATCACAAATTTATTTACTAAACGTATTCTTAAAAATACTAATTTGAAAACTCTAAAACATAACTGAACCGTTATTTATCGTACAAAACTGTTATTGCCGATAAAACGTATTACGCCTTCCCCAAAAAATCTTTAACGGCTTCTACCGTTTTCATCGGTCCTGTTAGTCCATAAGCGGGTAAATTCAACGTAATAATTCGATGCTTATTTTTCAATTCATTCACCCACGGCTCCCAAGTGTGCAAGCTTGCACCCGTTCCATGAATCAGCACAATTGGAAGCGAATCCGTCGCCAAACCTTGGTCTCTAAAATGCACTTGCATCCCATCAATTTCCACAAATGCGGATTCAGCATTTGCATATTTTTTCTTCAATTCTTCTACGGAAATATTATTTTTCCAATTAAAAATAACAAAGCCTAAAATAAGGATTACGATTACTAAAAACAGGTATTTCAAAAATTTAAAGATTGTTTTCATGGACTTATTTTTTAGGCACGATAAACAAAAAACGCTGCAAAAATCATTGCAGCGTTTCCAAATCACTTAAACTCTATATTATGATTTTTTTTTGAATTATTGATTAACTATTTAAAAAAACGGGTTATTTCCCGAAACGATAACTCACGCCCACTCGTCCGCCTAAGATATTTGGCATTCCTACTAAATTATTAATGTTGTCCTCTTTTATAATTGGAGTTTGATAATATACTTCTCCATTCAGAGATAAGCGATTGAAAAAACACACATTAACGCCTGAATTTAATCCAATGAAATGCGTTATTTTATCTTGAGATTGAGTTTCATCGTCTTTGGATTGGTCATCGAAATGATAGCCAATATCAAATAAATTGGGTAATTGCACATTCCAACTTGCTCCAAAATATGGTCTAATTTTGTCACTGAATAACAAATTATACCGTCCTCCTAATCCTATTCTACTTACTGTGAATTTGGGAATTTCTAACCTATTGGGTTGCTTGCCGTTTGGTCTTGGTTTTCTGGGAGGAGGAAACCGTTCCATGCCGTTTTTCCTATTAAAATCAAAGAATAAATTACTTTGTTGGAAGTCCAAAACAACTCCCCAACGTTCTTGTCCTTTACTATTATTATACCCCAAAACTGTTCTAAAACCAAAATCAATCCCACCACCTTTTTCAAAATCATTCCCAATGGGTTTTTGAATTCCTCCTAAAATACCCACACTTACCGAATTTGGAATCAAAGAAAAATGATTGTTTTCTATTAATGAATCCTTTTGAAATTCAAGCACTTTATACTTCAATAAATCTGTTTCTACTGCCAGATTTGGAGCATTCAATTTCGGGTTTTTGCTTAATAATTTATTAATCCCAATGTATTTCTCTCTCTCCGTAATCCCTTGATTTTCAGTAAAGTTATCTCCATATTTTTGGTAATAAATATTGTTTAAATTGTTGGCTAAGTTTGGACTTTCTGTTTGAATTTCTTTAATCGTTTCTCGAATAACAATTTGTTTATAAATCGTATCGTGAATCACAATTTTCTGAGGACTAATTTCGGGTTCTGCCTTCTTTTTTTCATATATATTTACAAGACGGTCTTCCAACGACCGCACCTGTTGTCGAGTTTGGTTTAGCTGGTAATATAAAATCCCAGCAATTGCCATCAGAATTCCTCCTAACGTAGGCAAAGCCCACAGCAATCTTGTGAATTGTTTTTTGAGGTCATGTCGTTCTAATTGCCCTTCTAAATTTCGCCAATCTTTATCAGCAAAATTTGGCAGATTAGAACCAAATAATTTGTCAAAATCGTTATTCTCTTCCATTTTATGTAGCACGGGATTGCACTCTGTGTGGTTCTTAAATGGGATGCAATCCCAATCATAATTCATTAATCAAAATCAACTCCTGTAATTTTTTCCTTGCTTTATGTAAATTAGAAAGTGAAGTCCCAATCGAAACTCCCAACATTTCAGCAATTTCTTTATGTTCATAACCTTCAATTACGTACAAGTTAAAAACTGTCCTGTATGATGGTGAAAGTTGCTGAATCAAATGACCAATTTCTTCTACCGAAAACTTGCCAAATAAATCCAACTCAAAACCAACTTCTTGTGCTTCCACCAATTCTGAGGTTGTAACGTTTTGGTGGGATTTTCTGAGGTGATTGATACAAGTATTTATCAAAATTCGCTTAAACCAACTCACAAAAGGATATCCAGGTTTATACTGTTCAATATTTGTAAAAACTTTCATAAAACCATCATTTAACAATTCACGGGACTCTTCAATATTTGCCACGTACCGCAAACACACAGATAATCCAAAGCGATAAAAACTTTCATAAAGTTCCCGCTGTGCATTTCTGTCGTTCTTTCGACATTTTTTTAGCGTTTGTATAAGTTCTTCTGTCCCCATTTACACAAGATTACGTTATTCATGTTTCTCTTATTGCTTTTTGATTTAAAATTTATTAAAAAGATTATTAGACATATTTTTGTTAACTTTTTAAACTTCGGTATTACCATTCCTTACTACTACTTTTAATTATAAATACATAACAATCAATAAGTTAAATCAGAAAATAAGAGCATTTTGATATGAATAAAGCCATTTTAAAGCTGATATTTTCTTTTTCATGAATGAGGATTACAGCAAATCATTTGATTCTCAGATGATTCAAGAAGTATCGAAAACATCCATTTGGTAAGAAAATCAAATAAATACTCAAAAATTTGGTATTCCAAAAATATCTTTCAATATTTGTGTGTGAAAGCATACAAGTTACGGAAAGCCTTCGCTCGCATTTAAAAAATATACTTTTCTCGAACTCCTTCTTTTACCTTCATTGGTATCCCTAACTGACTTTGCCAAATTTTTCGTAGGCACATTTTTAGTCGGTTTCACGTTTTTATCGATTCATAAACTCGATTTCTATATAGATTCTGATAGACAGTTTCTGGTATAATTTTAGCTAAACATTTATGTTTTTTAAGGAATACTACATCTGGTATTTTCATTGTTTACGGATAGTAATAATTTAACACTCAAATTCATAATATTAAATATTGTATTAATTGTTTTATTATCAATATTATGAAGCGGTGTGTTGGTTTATTACAATAATCTCCAAAAGAGTGGTGCTTTCTGGCACAGTTTTGGAGTATTATTGAAGGAATCATTGCTCAAACTGCTTTGATTTGAATGATTTTTTAGGAATTAATACTTAAAAAATGAGAATTAATTAAAACAACCATAGCCCAACGTAGAAATAGGTTTAGAAAACCATTAAATAAGCAACAGATGAAAGGAACTTTTACGTTCATTGATGGTGCAAGCAACCAAACGAACCTTACTAAAACATCCAATTCAGAAGCGAAAGGAAACAGGTTTCCCTTTGCCCAAGATTTGTTTAAGAAAGTCAAACAACTATTTGTTCAAGAAGAAATTATTGAACAAATAGTTGAAACCGTTTTTATTGAGGAATCAGTAAATGATGTCCAAACGCCTATTATTGCCAATAAAAATGCAATAATTGAAGCGGTAATTTCTAATGTTGTGATTAAAAAAGAATCACATTTTTCGCAATTAAATTATCAATTAAATATACAGCAAATGAATCTTTTTACTTACCTGAAACGAGCGATTACCCGTAGTGAGCAGTCGCTTCATGGACAGTTTTTGGAGCAATTCAAGAATTTTCTATCGGTAATAGTCGGAACCGCCTCCGATAATAATGCCCCTCTTGGCTCTGCTAAGCGGGATTTTGGCATTTTATCGAATTTGGGTGGATCAGAACTACTCGGTAACAAGATATTCAACCAACCAGCCATGCGTTCGTGGGCGAGTGTGATGTTTTTAACGTTGTTCACAGCGTTTGGAACATTGGCACAAACTGCCGCTACGACATTAGGCACGGACTTAGCGGTAAAGAAAACAATCAGTACACAAAATCCAACACTTGGTCAGGACGTAACCTACACCATAAAGGTTAAGAATGATGGAGTAGTGGGAGCGACTGGTGTTGAACTTACTGATATTCTTCCTGTTGGAGTTACTTTGAAAACGGTTAATATTGCAGGAATTGGTTTAACTTCTAATACGACAGTTGCCGGTGTAACAACCATCATTTGGAATATCGGAACGGTTGGTGCATCTCCTGCTGAATTAACTATGACGATTGTAGCAACGGTTGCTCAACGTGGTCTGCATTTTAATACTGCCGAAATTACTAAGGAAAATGAGGTAGATGTTGATTCAAAGCCAAACAATCATGACATTAATGAAGATGATCAAGATGCAGTTTGTTTTTCAGTTGAAGAATATTTTTATAAGGGAGACGAATTCACTACCGTTCTTCCAGTAGGTTACACGAATATTATTTGGACCAAGAAAGTTGGAACAACGGGTGCGAAAGTCCCTGTGACTTCAACAACACCAGGAGTGGTTCTTTTACCAGATGGTAACATTAAAATTTCGGATATTACGACTTACACAGAATTTGAATTTTCTGCAACAAATAAAAATTGTCCAATCACAGGTTGTTGTCCAATCAAATATATTTATGGTCCACTTGGTTCAATTGGTGATTTTGTATTTACTGACACAAACAAGGATGGAATTCAGACTTTGGGAGAAGCTGGTTTAGCAGGTATTAAAGTTCAATTATATAAATCGGATGGTGTAACATTATTAGAAGAAGTTACAACGGACGTAAACGGAAAATATTTATTTGATTCATTATTAACAGATTCATACAAGGTAAAATTTATACTTCCTTCGGGTTCAACTTTTACTGATTTAGGTAAAGGAACAACAGCAACAGATTCTGATGCTGGATTAAACGGTTTTTCAGGCGTTATCAATATTGACGTTGAAAAAACTGGTATGGACAAAGATAATACAACCGTTGACGCTGGTATCATCGGCAACTTAGGTTCAATTGGTGATTTTGTTTTCCGTGATGATAATTCAAACGGAATTCAAGATGCAACTGAGCCTGGAATTGTGGGAGTTGTTGTCAATCTATACAAAGGAGCAACATTTTTAACTTCTACTACGACTGATGCTTCGGGAAAATACAATTTCCCAGGTTTATTATCGGGTACTGATTATCAAGTAGAATTTGTTGCACCAGCACAAAGCAAATTTACCACGCCTTCATTGGGCGGTGACCCAACTAAGGATAGTAATGCAGGGGTAAACGGTAAAAGTGATTTGATTACGATTGACGTAACAAAACCTGCTACTGATATTCTTCGCAACAATCCAACAATTGATGCGGGTATAATTCAATTGGGTTCAATTGGAGATTATGTTTTTAATGATAATAATGGAAACGGGATTCAAGATGCGGGTGACACTAAGTTAGTAGGAATCAAAGTTACTTTGACTGATAAAGACGGTGTAGTTCTTACTTCGACAACGACGGATGCTGACGGTAAATATGAATTTATCGTTCCATCGGGCGAATATTTCGTAATATTCGATAAACCAACGGGTTCAACTTTCTCTCCAACTGGAGCGGGAACATTGGCAACAGATTCAGATGCTGATGCTACTGGAAAATCTGAAAAAATTACAATTGATGCTTCTAAACCAGTTGGCGACCCAGCACGTAATAACACAACGGTTGATGCAGGTTTAATTCCAAACAAAGGATCAATTGGAGATTTTGTCTTCACAGATTCTAATGGAAATAACAAGCAAGATGTAGGTGAGCCAGGATTATCTGGTACAACTGTTGAATTATATGATGCAACTGGAACGACTAAATTACAGACAACCACTACTGATGCTAACGGTAAATATTTGTTTACTGACTTAGAATCAGGCAGTTATAAAGTTAAATTCATTTTGCCAATGGGTAAAACATTCGTAACACCAAATACGGGAACTTCTGCGGAAGATTCAGATGCGGGTGAGGGTGGTTTTTCAGGGGTTGTTAATATTGATGTAACAAAGCTACTTGGAGATATTGGTCGTAATAATTTAACGATTGATGCAGGGGTTAAAACAGATTGTAATATCAATGCAGGAACGTTGGTAACGACAACGCCAAACTTGTGTTTGCCAGATGCTGGTTCAGTAGTTTTGACTGCAACGGTTGCAACACCACCAACAGTTCCTGTGGGATATTCAGTAAAATATGTATTAACGAAGGGTACAGATTTAGTAATTCAGCAAGTTTCAAATGCACCAACTTTCACGGTAAATACAAGTGGCGAATACAGAATTCATACCTTAGTATTTGATGGTAATTCAGCCAACGTAAACTTCCTTGATTTATCGGTTGTGGTTTTAGGAACTACTAAAGGTGGAGACGTTATCGGAATTATTAATGACAAAAAATTATGTGCGGCATTGGATGCAACGGGCGTTAAGTTCAACGTGAATTCAGTTCCAGAAGCACCAGTATTTGCAGGAGCAACAATTTGTGCAGGTCAGAAAGTGACATTAGGGGATAAAGGACCTATTTTATTAGGTATTTCTTATGCTTGGTTTGATTCAGCAATTGCCACTGTACCTTTCGCAACAACTCAGTCAATTGAGGTTTCACCAACTGTGACCACTACCTACTACGTAGAATTTACTTTGGTTGTCCCAGGAGCTTGTAAAAGTAAGCGTGGTTCAGTAACAGTAACAGTTAATCCAAAACCAGAGAATCCAGTTGCGAAATCAACGTTGGGTAATGACTGTACGAAAAATTTACAAACCGTTAATTTAGCGGATGCCATCACAACAACTCCTGCGGGAAGCGTTATCGAATGGTACGTGGCTAATGATATTACTTCGGCAATTATTACAAATACGACAACAGTTGGTGCAGGAACATACTACGCTTTTGCCAAATCAACGGCAGGATGTTATAGTGCAGGCGTTTCTGTAACGGTAACGATTACGCCTTGTACTTGTGCAAATCCAGCAACGGTTTCAGTATCTCCAATTGTTTCGGTTTGTGGAAACACTTCTGCATTGATTCAATTGGGTGCAACAATCGGTGGAGGAGCAACGAGCGGTACTTGGACTTCAAACGGAACTGGTACTTATGACAATTCAACAAGTTTAACAGCAAAATATACACCATCGGCGGCTGATATAACAGCAGGTTCAGTAGAATTTACGTTTACCACAAACGACCCAGACGGTGCTGACCCAAAATGTAATGCTGCATCGGCTAAGACAATCTTGACTTTTAAAGCAAAACCAGCGAAACCATACAATTTGAGATGTGAGCCAGTAATTTGTTTGGGAGATAGTAATAAATTATTCTCAATAAGTCTTGATGGAACGGTTAAATGGTATGCAACCGCAACAAGTACAACGCCAATTGGTGTAGGTACGGATGCAGGTTTTGTAGTAACGCCAACATCAGAAGGAGTATTCACTTATTACGCTGAGGCTTCAATTGGAGATTGTATTAGTGAGCGTTCTTCAATTTCATTTACGGTGAAGAAGTGTTTGACAGATTTGGCAGTAATCAAAAAGGCTTACACGCCAGATGCGATTACAACGCCTGATTACTTGTTAGGTCAAACGGCAACTTACTCAATCGAAGCACAAAATATCGGAGATGCCAACGCAACTGATGTGAAAGTGACAGATTTACTTCCTGCGGGAGCAACGTATGTAAGCTCAACACCAACGGGAGACTATAA
>JAYVRF010000041.1:0-10163 GCA_043756925.1 Arcicella sp.
AAAATTGTTGAGATTAATGTGAATGTCCAAAGAATCACTGATGTTTGGAAATGGCTTAATCCACTGTCAATTAAAATATGATGAAGGTGATTTCTATCGCCAATAAAAGGAGATTTTTTGTCTTTCAGTCGAACAATAAAGACTCTCAAAGTATCAAAAATAGGAACAATCAAAACAACGATTGCCAAAATTGGAGCTGAAAATGATGCATTTGGATTGAAACGATACTCAATATTTAGTTGAATGAATTTTAAGGCGAACATAGATAATAAAAACCCAATGATTAATGAACCAGTATCTCCCATAAATATTTTAGAAGTTTTAGAATAATTAAATCTTAAAAAACCGAATAAAGAACCAGACATCGAAGCCGCTAAGCAAGCCAATGCAAAATGTCCATTTAGGAAAAACCATAGCCCAAACATACCGCCCGCAATCATCCCAATTCCGCCCGCTAAACCGTCAATTCCGTCAATTAGATTAATAGCATTAATTAAAGCAATAAAAATAAAAACCGTTAATGGAAGGCTCATAACATAAGGAACTTCATTGATTCCGAATATTCCAAAGAGATTTTCGATGCGTAAATCGGCTAAAATTACAACAAGTGCAGAGACCGCTACTTGAACAAACATTTTCTTTTTTGGAGATAAAACCAAAATGTCATCTTTCACCCCTAAGAAAAAAAGTATTACTATGGCACAAATTGAAAGGTGAATGAGTTGCCCTTCATCAGGGTTTTCCCAAAGGAAATAACTAATCAAAGTTGAGGCAAAAATAGCAACTCCGCCTAAAGTAGGCGTTTTTGTGATGTGAGAACTTCTTTCACCAGGATCAGCCATCAAATTTTTCAATCGAGAAATTTTTATGATTACAGGAATTGCCGTAATTGAAGTTGCACAAGCAACAATTGCCGAAACGATGACTTGGAAAAGTCTATCGTTATAAAGATTTGAGAAAAAATTGCCCATGGAAATGTAAATGATAATTTGTTGAAATTAATCAAATTTTATTTCAAACAATAATAGTGAAGAAAGAAATAGCGAAAGTTTGGATAATTTGTAAAAATAATTAAAAATTAGCAAAATTATTAAACACAAATAATACGTTCACGAACCTCAATTGCTGGATTTCCTTGATAAATTTTGTAAGGATTAAGGTTTTTGGATGCAACTGAATTCACCGCTAAAACTGAGTGACTCATACATCTTACCCCACCACAAACTACTGATTTTGCCCCAATCCAAACGCCTTTTTCTAAATAAATTTCTTTTGGAATTAAATCAAAAGTGCTTTTTTTGTAATCGTGATTTCCTGTTAAAAGTAAAGCTCCCTGCGAAACACATACATTGTCTTCAATAGTAACCTTCACGAAATTATCAATCCAAGCGGTTTCTCCAATCCAAACATTGTTTCCGATTTTCAAAAACCAAGGATATTTGATGTTTACTTTTGGTTTTAGGGTAAGATTTTTGCCAATTTTTGCTCCAAATAATCTTAGCACTAAAACTTTTATTGACATTGGAATTGGTAAATAGTTGTTGATTATCAAGCTATTAGCAAAAAACCACAAAATAACTTTTAATTTACTACCAGGATTATACCAATCATTATTAAACTTCGACAAGTCGGTTTCTATTTTCATTTGGTTAAATCTTTATCATATTCAGTTTTAAAAAATTGAATGATTGCCTGTTTATCTCGCCCAACTCGTTGATAGATTTCGTAAATTTTTACATCAATTAAAAAGCGATACCAAAAACCTTGTAGAAAATGCCACATCAAGCCTTGTTTGCCATCAATGAATCCTAATCTAAGAAAATAACGGTAAATAAAATAAAAAATTGGTCTTGTAAATAACGGAACGGAGGCATATTTTACTTTCAAATATCGTTTCCTTTCTTCTTGCGTTCCAAATAATTTGGGTTCAACCGCCACAAAATCTCTAAAATTATATTTGATATTTAGAATGTCAATTACTTCCCTAATGGTGTAGAGATTGTGTTTTTGAGTCCACCAAGTAATATTATTCAAGTTGTGATCCACTAAATCTTTTTCTAAATGAATCACATTCCCTTGAAATAGTTTAATGTGTTCATCCATCCAACTTTCTTCACAGATTCCGTGTCCATTTCGCCAAATTCTCATGAGCCACATCGGATAAAAAGCTCCGTGTTTAATCCATTTTTCAAAGAAAATAACTCTTCTTTTGATGTACATTCCACTAATTTCCTCGGGAATAGAGGCTAATTTTTGATTTATTTCATCGGATAATTCTGGCAAAACGTATTCGTCTGAATCCATTCGCATCAACCATTTTGTTTTGAAAGGATTATTTTCAATGCCAAAATTAAATTGAGTTGCATAATTAACCCACTGATTTACAATTACCTCCGCTCCTAAACCTTTCGCAATTTCAACAGTTTTATCAGTCGAGCCCGAATCAACGATGAAAACCTTATCCGTAAATGTAGATAATGACTCTATACATCTGGCAATATGTTTTTCTTCGTTGAAAGTTAAGATTATGACCGAAATATCCTGCATATAAAATTTATTATTTCTTAATTATTTTCTCAAATTCATCGAATAATTGTTTCGCCACTAATTCAATATCATATCTATTTTTCACCAATGATATTCCGTTTTTTTTGAGTGTCTGGCAATAATCTTTATCGTCAAGCATTTTATTTAAACCGTTGATGATACTATTTTCATTCAATTCAACTAAATGGGCAGCATTTGCTTCTTTTATTGCTTCTCCAAAACCAACTCTATCCGATAAAAGTGAAGGTACACCTGAAATTAAGGCTTCCAAAGTGGCAATTGAAAAGCCTTCCGAGTGTGATGGTAGTACAAAAATATCGGCATCGGCAAGGGCGGCTAATTTATCTTTTCCCGTTAACATTCCAACTAATATTATCTTATCTGATAAATTATTTTCTTTGATAAAGTTCTGAGTAACAGATAAATAGCCATCATCTGGACCCGCCAAAATTAGTAAACAATCATTTCTTTGAGAAACTATTTGTTTAAAAGCAGGCAACAATAAATCTAAACCTTTCTTTAAATTTATTCTACTCATAAACAAAATTAACTGCTTGTTTTTGGCAATTTGAAATTGATTTCTGAACGTATCTTTTTCTGGTAAAACCGCAAAATCAAGTAAATTCATCCCATTTGGAATAATTTTTACGTTTGGATGTTCATAACCCAAAAAACGCTTCAAATCTTCTTGTTCGTCCGTATTATTTATCTGAATTAATTCCGTGTTCTTTAAAATTCTTTTCTGAAAAAGTAAGCCAAAAATATATTTTTTCCAATAACCTTTACTAATTGTCCAACGGTCGAGTAAGCCGTGCGTAGTGATACATTTTGCGGTTTTGATTCCTGCCAGATAAGGTGTTACGCCCGAAAAATGCCAAACTCCGTGAATGTGAATAATATCATATTCGTTGCCGTGCTTTTTAATCCATTGATATAATTCAGGAGAAAATTCTGCCCAAAATTTTGAAAACCAATGACGTTTACAAGTAACTACATTTGCTCCTTCTGGAATTGCATATAACTTTTGACCTTCTGAAATTGGGGTTAAAATTGTTACTTCCGCACCTAATTTCATTTGTATAATAGCATGGTCATAAATTATTTTTGGCGGTCCACCAATGTCCCAAGAATATCCACAAATGTTTAATATTTTCATTTTTGTAATCACAAAATTAACCTTTTAAAAAACTATTTAATTTCTTAGCAACGGGCATTTCAATCCATTTATGAACGTATATGCTTGAAATTACCATTGAAATTATGATAAAATAACTGTACCAAACTTCTTGAATTGCACTGAAATTATAACCCAAAATTTGAGGAATTTTATTCATCAAAAGCATCATTGGAAAGTGAATGAGGTATAAAGCATACGAGGCATCACCCAGAGTTAGAGTAATTTTTGGAAACGAAATGGCATTATTATTTTCCAAATTTAATAACGATAAAAGAATTAAACCAGAAGGTAAACCAAACGTTAAAACCCTTTTATAGGAATCATAATCACCAATGTCATATCCAAATAATGCAATTATTGAAATTGAGATTATTAACAAAATTACGGATATTATAGTAGATAATTTAATTTTTTCATAAAACGGATAAATCAAGAACCCAAACATAAATTCAAAGTTATATCCACTAAAAATAAAATTGAAATAATTTAATTTTACTTCTACAATCTCTGGAATATTTATGAAAATATTATAGAATGAAACTGCCAAAATCAATGCAGGTATTATCCAAAGACGTTTTGATATAATTAAAAGAGCAAAGCACAAATAAAAAAATAACTCGTAGGAAAGTGTCCAAGTAACGGGGTTTATGGCAAAGTGTAATGGTAAAAGTAAGTAAGTTTGAATGTATGCAATAAAGGTATTTGGATAGCCAATACTAAAAATGTTTTTATCTAAAATCTCAACAATTAACCAACTTGAAACAAACAGGATTGTTGTAATAATCCAATAAATGGGATAAACCCTAATAAAACGTTTTTTGAGGTATTCTTTTAATTTTGAAGGATTATTTAAGTAACTTTTGCTGGTAAAATGAATGATAAAACCACTGATTACGAAAAATAAATCTACGCCCGCAAAACCAATACTAAATTTATCTCCAAATAGTAAAGTCGGCTCAAAATAACGTTTTACGTATCCTCCCGTGTGATGAACAACAACTGCCAAAGCCGCAAAACCTCTTAGAAATTGGATAGAATTGATTATTTTTTTGGAAGACATTTTTGAAAATTAATGTTCATAAAGTTAGAAATGTTTTTTGAAAACCCAAGTACATTTCTAACGCAACATTTTTAGGAGAATATTCAGTAATAATTTGTTCAGAAACTAAGCCCATTTGCTCAGAATCAACTTCTTGATTCATAAATTTAAGCATAAGATTTGTCAATTGTTCGATATTATCTGGTTCAACAATAAACCCATTTTCTCCATTTTTTACTAAATCAATGGTACATCCACATTTTTCAGACACTATTACTGGAAGTCCGCAAGCCATTGCTTCATTCACGACTAATCCCCAAGGTTCAGAATAACTCGGCAAGACTAAAACATCGCTAAGTGCCAGATATTCAGGGACTTGTTGCCAAGAAACTCCTATTTGAAAACTTATATTTTGAATGTTTTTGTTGGAAACAAATTGTTGTAAATCGGTTTTCAATTCACCATCTCCCAGAATTATTACGCCCCAATTTTCTTTGGATTTTTGCCGAGTAAGATGAAAAGCATCTAAGAAATGAAATAGATTTTTATAATCAATTAAACGCCCCACGAAAATAAAGTTTTTAGGGGCAATATTTAGTAATTGTTGTTGTTCATTCCTTCTTAAAAAGTGTTTTAAATAAATCTCTTTTAAGACTTTATTATCTACACAATTTTTTTTCACTAACATTTTTTGAGGACTAATTCCTAATGATAAAATGTAGTTTTCTGATAATGTTCCAAAGTTGAAATAACCATCGAATTGCTTGATTATAAAAGCTTTAAAATACTCCTTTGCCCTATTTCTTGCGTGGTCGTTGGCGGTGGATTCGTTGGAAAGAATGGTTTTAATTCCTTTTAATTTGCAATAAAATAAAACTGTCCAAGAGGCAATGTCATAATATCCAGTCAAATTAACAACATCGGGTTTGAACTCGGTAATTGCCTTTAAAATTTCTTTAATTCGTTGAAATAAACCAACTTCTTCAAGCAAACCTTCATGCAGGAGTTGGTAGGGATATTGATGAATTGATTTATCTAAGTCTCCTAAATTTTTACGACTTTTTTCGATTAAAGCAATTTGAACTACTAAAAGTGAATCATTTTTATTTTGACTAATTATTTTTTGTAACTCATTGAAAATGATTGCTTTATAATGAGCCCAAAGTTGATTATGAACAATTAAAATCTTCATTTAGTGTGACATTACGGGTGTAGAATTTTGTTCCTTTTTTTGAATAAATTTAGGGATTTTCTCCAAATATTTAATTCCTAAAAAACGAATCATAACACAAAAAACAAACCAATAGGCAATTCCATAAGGTTCTCCTCCTGTGAATAAAGTTACAAAATAACACATATAAAAATACCCTAAAAAAGTCGTTAATTGATTAGTTCCATCTTTAATTGCCCTGAGAGCTTGTCTAAAAATAACCAAATTCATCATGGCAAAACTCCAAAAAGCAATAATTCCACAATCAATCCATGTTTCTAAAATGGGAATATCCATGTATAAAAAACGATAACCTTTTCCCATAATCAACTCCCAAGGAGATTCAAAAAGTACCTTTTTAAAAGCCCCAAACGTATTTACTCTACCCAAAGCGGAATAGTCAATCGTCTTAGCATCTTCCATTCCCGTAGCGGTCAGAATTGCTTTGGTGAATGTGACTGTGAAAGCATCGTAATAAAGATTGATAATTGAAACCAATTTTGCTTGGGTACTTATAAAATAGCTAATTCCGAAGAAAAATAAGGCAATTAAAAATAGATTTTGTGGTTTGAATGTATTTTTAAGGGTATTTTTAACTGACTTTGCTGAAATGTTATAGTAAAGAAATATTATCATCGTAAAGATAAATCCCAGCAAAATAGATCTTGCCTGAGTCAAAACCAAGACAATTACTGACAACATCATATTTGCTAATGAGAATAATTTCCATAACGTATTTCTATTTTTCAACATGATGTAAGATGAGAAAACACCAGCAAAAGCATTACGGGCATACACGTGAGGATTACCGCTGGCAGTGGTTGTTCCGTCCCCAAAAACAACCGATGCACGCTGTCCAATGATAAAATTAGCATTGGTTGCCATTGAATAAATCAGACAAATACTGCCTAAAAACGTCAGAAAAACTACAATTGGTAAGAAGTAGTCTTTAACGTCATTAGAAACTCCTAAAAGCAAAATGAAAAATATGAATATGGAGGCATAATTTATTAAATCTCTTAAAAATATAGAGCTATTGGCGGTATAATTGTAAAATGGATTAATGAAGAAAAAATTTATTAAAACTACCATCATGAAAATGACCGCAAGTCTGTAGGCAGGTAAAAATGGTTTATAAAATTTGCGAAAAAGCTCATTAGGAGAAATCATTAGCAATAATCCAAGCATAAGCGTTGCAACTGTAAACGCAGAGCCACCTCCAAATCCAGTAACTTCCTTAAAAAAGAAAATCAAAGGGCTTCCCATAAAAACGATGAAAATTCCTAAGAATTGACGGCTATATTTAAAATTGAAATACTTGTCCATAAAGCAAAATTACAAACTAATGTGTTAAAGTTTAGATAATTCAAGTAACATGATTTTGTGATGACCTCGTTTTATTTTTTAAATTCGTAAACCCAAAAAATATCTCCTCCACCTTTTAAAAATGATATAATTGGCTTTAAATCAGGTACTTGAACTTGCGAAATAATGTAATGATATTTTCCTTCCTTAAAACGGTTTAATGCTTCACTTTCCACATAACAATGACTCATATTATTGTTATTTTTAAAAAAGTAGTCAGTATCAAAACGCTTTGCTGTGTCTGTATCAACGTATTTTAGGGCTATTTGATATTGGGTATCAAACAATTTTTCATCTTCAAAGGCAAAAGATTGTGCTAAAATTGGTAAAGTAAACTTGTTTAATGAGTCAGTTACGGGCATTTTTAATAAATTATTGAGTTTTTTCATTCGATAATCATCGCTTGCATTTGCTTCATATTCACGGAGGAGGCAAGTTTTATTCTTCGGAATTAAACCGTCAAAATCAAGTGATAGAAGTATTTTTTCATTGTTATTCAATGATTTAATCCAAGCGATGGCATCCGCTAAATTTTGTTGTTGTCCGATTACTAATGCTTTATTTTTTTGAATTGTCCAAACCGTATTTACAACTAAAATCACGGTCAGAATGCCAAGAATTAATTTACGCTGATTCACTTTAATGAACATGGATAATCCATAAATTCCAAAGGCAATCATTATAATTGCCATCATTGAAAGTGGAAAAGTATGGGTATTGTATAGTTGGGCTGCTTTAAGGGAAGAAAAAAGAATAAGTAGAAAATTCAGAATGAAAATAATAGCGATTGATTTTGAGGAATGAAGTTTCATTAAATACCACATTCCAATAACGCAAAACACGGAGAAAATTAGATTTATCGGTTCCATTACGAAATTATTGATGTATAACATATTAAAATAAGTGTCCATTTTATCATGATTAATTTTTGTAAATACACCTCCCAAAAATGATTTTAGTACCACAAATGTATCTGTAATGATAAAAGGCATCAATGCAAAAAGTGCTAAAATTACAATCCCAATGTAGTTTGAGTAAGTTTTCCAAGAAATTTTTTGTTGCCAAAGATGAATTAGAATTGTTCCTACTACAAACGGTCCGAAAAATAAGAAAATTAGTCTTTGGGTAAAAGTTAAAATGAAAATTATTAATAAAATTGAAGCAATTTTTGGCGTGATTATTTCGGTAAACAGTAGCCTAACGATTAGGTATAAAAACAAACTTCCTGATAATGCTTCGGGGCGAATTAGCGGTACTGAAATCCAAATAACGTCTGAACAAACGCATAAAACCGTTAAAATTAACTTTATTTCAGGTTTTAGGATTGGGTGTTTTGAATTTAGAATGAATTGAATTGTTCTATAAATGATAAACCCAATCAAAATTAATTGTATCCATCGTTCCCAAATCACAAATTCTTCACGATGATTGAGATAGTAGAACGCATTTTTATCAAAAACGGTCAAGATGTCAGGTAAGCCATGAATGGACGATAAATTTTTCAATAACGTGAATCCGCACCATAAAATAAACATTAAATAAGCAATTAAAGTGCTTGGCAAAGCTGCCCATTCTAAGGCTCTGGGAGTCATTCCAAAAAGTAGGAAAATTCCTGATTCTCCAATAAAATTTTCGTCTGTGGTGAAGGTAATTAACGGGGGTGGGGAGATTATTCCGTGATAAAAACTTATCGCTAATAAAGTGAATAAAACTATTTTGGAAATTAAGGACAAGTTTCGGATTGAGTACATGAATCAATTTTAAGTTCAGATTATTTACAAATTTAATCAAAAATGCTGAAATCATTAATTAATACGCTATTTGACTGTTTGCAAAATATTTTAACAAGTAGGTTTAAAAAAGATATTCGTTTTTTTGTTTAGTTTTAGGAGAATTGCTTAAATGATGTTTATTAATTCCCCTTTTCTTAGCATAAAATATTTTGTCACTCTTGAAATTTTGATTTAGAATAGCATAAATTAACGCTTTTTGAAATAACCAATTAAATCTAAATGAAAAATAATTCAAATATCATCATATTAATTTTCCTGATTATTTCAATTACGGGAAATGCACAAAATTCTCTTAAGCAAAACTTTCAAAATCCTCCAAATGTAGCAAAGCCGAGAGTTTGGTGGCATTGGATGAATGGAAATATTACGATTGATGGAATCCAAAAAGACCTTGAATGGATGAATAGAATAGGGATTGGCGGTTTTCATAATTTTGATGCCAGTTTGGGAACACCTCAAATTGTAAAAGAAAGATTAACGTATATGACCCCAAAATGGAAAGAGGCATTCAAATTTACAACCAATTTAGCCGATAAATTGGGGCTTGAAATGGCAATCGCTGCCTCACCAGGTTGGTCGGTTTCGGGTGGACCTTGGGTGTCTGCAAAAGATGGTATGAAAAAATACGTTTGGTCAGAAACCCGTGTAAAAGGTGGTCAAGTTTTTAATGGAACACTACCAAAACCTCCTATTACAACAGGAAAGTTTCAGGATTTGCCCGTGGAAGAGAGTTTTAGTTCGGGTTCAGTTTCAAAAGTTCCAACTTATTACCAAGATATTTCAACAGTTGCATTTAAAATCCCCGACATTGAAAAGCCTTTATCGGAACTTAATCCAACAATAACTTCAAGCGGAGGAACATTTACGCTTGACCAATTAACGGATGGTATTTTGTCAAAAAACAATATCTTGCCCTCCGATTCTGTAAAAGGTTATGCTTGGATTCAATATCATTTTGATAAACCACAAATCATAAAAGCTGTGACCGTTGTTGGTGGTGGAGATAAAGGACCTTTTGAATTATTTGGTGAT
>JAYVRF010000042.1:0-34845 GCA_043756925.1 Arcicella sp.
AATTGAAAATAATATTGTAAAAACTAATTTTGGAAATATCGTTTTTGAGAACTTAATTAGGATTACAAAAAATAAATGCCATGTTAGTGAAGAATTTAATGTAAGAATATCATCAAAATTGATAACTTTGTTTTTCGATAAAAAATTAACTACTATCATAAATTTACATCCACCTTGAAATTACTAATTCTGTCATTCTACTACGAACCAGACCTAAGTGCTTGTTCATTTCGAAGCATCGCTTTGGTAAAATCTTTGAGTGAAAAATTAGATGAAGATGATGAAATAGAAGTAATCACAACGATGCCCAATCGTTATAAAAGTCTCCGAAATCCAGCCCTGCCTTTTGAAGAAAATGGTAATACAAAAATTAATAGAATTTCATTACCCGATTTTCAGTTTAAGTTTTTCGACCAAGCCATTGCATTCATCACTTACTGGATTGGCGTAAAAAAACTGATAAAAAATCAAAAATATGACTTAATTTTTGTCACTTCTGGGCGTTTTTTTACCGCTTTCTTAGGGGCAACTATCGCTAATAATACTAAATTTCCTCTCTATCTCGACATTAGAGACATTCTTTCCGACGGTATTTCCGACGTTGTGAAAACCAAATTCGCCAAATTTTTCTTAATTCCAATCATAAAATCGGCTGAGAAATTTAGCGTTTTATCTGCTACTCATCTCAATTTAGTTTCCGAAGGATTCAAAGATTCTTTTAATTTCTATAAAGGCAAAACCACCTTTTTTACCAACGGAATTGACAATACTTTTTTGGAAAATGACTTTGAAAAAGAGTACGAAAATCATCAGAATAAACCCAAAATCATCACGTATGCAGGCAACATTGGCGAAGGTCAAGGCTTGGAAAAAATCATTCCCGAAGCGGCAAAAAGATTGAAAGGAAAGTACATTTTTAACATCATTGGAGATGGTGGAACAAAATGCAAATTAATAAAGAAACTTGCTGATTTACAGATAGATAATGTAAATTTAATTACGCCAGTGAACAGGAATGAATTGATAAAATATTATCAAGGAAGTGATTTTTTATTCTTGCATTTGAATAATTATGAGGCGTTTAAAAAGGTTTTACCATCAAAGATTTTTGAATGTGGAGCTATTAAGAAGCCCGTCATTGCAGGAGTGGATGGCTACGCCCGAAAGTTTATAAAAGAGCATTTAGAAGATGCCTTAATTTTTCAACCTTGTAATGTTGAGGAGTTGATAGCATTATTGGAAAATTACAAACCAGAAGTCATTTCAAGAGAAGATTTTATTAAAAAATTTAGTCGAGAAGCTATTTTTGATGAAATGACGGATAGTATTTTGGAGTTCCTTTATTTAAGAAAAGTACAGATAATATAGATTTGATAACTCTTGAAGAGTTGTCAAATCTATCATTTTACTACGCTTTATTCCTCACCACAATATTCTTCAAATAAGAAATTTCACCCATGTGGAAACTCTCGTGCATGAAAAATGTCCAAATTTGTGACCCAACAGTTGTGCCAAAAGGTAATTGGAATTGACTTTCAAAATCCCATTGTTCTTGGGTCAAATTTGTCAATAATTCAATAATTCTCTCCCCCCTTTTTTGCAAAAAATCTATATTTTCTGGAATAGTTCCGTACATTTCGTTGGCTTACAGAGTCGTGCCTGGGGCGAAGTTAACTCGCTCATTTCCAAAGATTTCCAACTTTTCAGAAGGATTCAAAATCTTGATGATTGTATTCCTAATAAAAGCGAAATGCCCAATTTCCCAAGCTAAGTGATTTACTTTGTCGTAAGGACAGAAAAATACCTCATCGCTCGAAAAATTCTCAGCCATTTTTACTACTCTTCTACTGGTTGATGCAAACCCTTGTTGCATAAGTGGAATAATGTTCATAATGGTTTAATTTTGTTGAAATAAGATTGCTTTTTGACGATGCAAGGTATGACAAATAATTTATAAAATTTGGTAAAATCATTCTCTTTACCCAATCCGCACCACAAGTCATTTTATAAAATTTTCTAAATCTTTTAACGCTTTTATCCAAAGGGTTTCTTTGAATTTTCTTATGAAAAAGCCAAAATGTCCTATCTCTTTTACACCAATTTTTTGGGGTGTGATACAATCAATTTTTATGCCTCACGAACTCTTGACGTGTTTACAAAACATCGGTACCGAACGAGCGTTTGAAATAGGATCATCGGTTGTCCAATACACTTGAATCGGAAACGTTAAATCTTGAAAAAAGCCTTTATCCACTGAATCAGAAGCATATTTCTCGTTAAAAAAATATTCTGGAATACTGCACCAATTTCGCCAATCTAACAAAATTTGTTTGGGTAAATCTTCCATTAATCCTATCCTTTTTGCGGCAACGTAACCGAACAATAAGTTAGAAATTGGGGTGAAAATTTGGAAGAAAAAATGGGTCTGAATTCGATATTTCCATGGCATAAAACCCCAATATCCTACGGAAGTTGCGAAAGTTGCCATGCCCTTGATTTTGTGATGGTTGGGCATCATTCCAACCTTTTGTCCTCCCACACTATGTCCCATAATGAGTTTGGGTAAATAAGGAAACTGACTTTCCAAATATTCCAAAACGCCAGACATATCAAGTTGCCCTAACATTACATAATCGTACTTACAACCCCGTAAACCACCTTCGGGTGTAGATTCACAAACGCCTCAATAGTCAAAAACATAAACAACAAAACCATTTTCAACTAAATAATTGGCGAATGGAAGGTAATATTCTTTGGGAACGGCAGTGGCAGAATTGATTTGCACGACGGCTTTTGGCTGTCCGCTTAGTATCAAAAATATGGCTAAAAGTTCAGTGCCATCTTCACAGTCTATTTTCAATTTATCATCTCCCAATTTTACCAAACAGTCGTTTGGTAAAATTGGGAGATGATTTTAAAAAACAGATTTATTTCATCTTCATCCGAAAACTGACTTCCAAATCTTCCACAATTTCAAAATCAAGTCCTTGATAAAATTTCAAGGCTCGTTGATTTACCTTTAGAACTTCTAAAACAATTTTTGGGTTGTTTTTAATTAAGTCTTGCATGATAATTTTTCCCATTCCTTTACCTTGAAATTGTTGCAAAATCATGAAATTCGTCAAAAAGATATGGTCTTGAAAAGGCTCAATTTCAAGATAACCAACTATCTCATTTTGTAGTTCAATCACTTGAAAATGCTCTTTTTTAAATTCTCTTCGATGAAAATCTTTTTGTGCTTTTTCGTTCCAACCCCAAAGCATTTCGAGGTATTCTTGCAAGGCATTTTTCTTAATTTTAAAGGTTAAATCAAGGTCATCATCAGTGGCTTTTCGGAGGTTGAAAATCATGATAATTTCACTTCTTTCCCTGTTTTAGCTGATTTAAAAATTGCCGCCATAATTTTCATATCCTTTAATCCTTCTTCGCCAGAAGTTCTCATGGGACGATTGTTGATAATATCTTCACAAATGCCATCCAACATCAATGTTTGTTGATGAACAATTGGAAATTTCATTTCTCCTTTGGACGTTTTACCTTTCAAAGGTCCATAATCAAAGGCGGGAGACATCTCTAAATTGCCATTTTCATACCCCACATATAAGCGTTGCAAGCCAGAATTATAAGTCGTTGTATGATTTGAAATCGCTCCACTCGGAAACTTCATTTGCCAAAACATGGTCTCTTCAATTCCTTCCACATAAATATCTGGGCGAGTTTTCACGGTTTGGGCTGTTACAGAAATTGGCTCTTCACCCGTGGCATAACGTGCGCCATTGAGGGCATAAATTCCAACGTCTAACATTGGTCCACCACCCGAAAGTTTAGGAATCATTCGCCAAGCCTTTTTGTCTCTTAACGGAAAACCAAAACTTGACTCAATAAAGGTTACTTTTCCAAAATCTTTATCCTTCGCCAATCGCATTACTTCATTTGTAAATGGCTCATAATGAAGACGATAGCCGATAGAAAATGTTACTTTCGCCGCTTTGCAAGCCGCAATCATCTCTTCGGATTCTTTCACAGAAATTGCCATTGGCTTCTCACAAATGACGTGTTTCCCCGCTTTTGCTGCCCTCAAAACAAACTCGTGGTGCATTCCATTTGGCAAAACTACATAGACTACATCAATGTCTGGATTCTTGGCTATTTCGTCAAAATTTTGATAATTATAAACATTTTTTTCTGGAATATTATACTTCTTTTTCCAGATTTCTGCCTTAGCGGGAGTTCCCGTAACGATGCCCGCCAAACGGCAAAATTGTGTGTTTACAAAGGCTGGGGCAAGGTTATTTGTGGCATAATTACCCAAGCCTACGAGTGCAATGCCTAATTTTCTCTCAGGTTTTTCGGAGATATTAGCTTTTGAAATTAAAGGCAGAGCAATTGAAGTTGCCACAAAAGTTTTTAAGAAATCACGACGATTATTTTTCATTTTTTTGGAGTTTATTTTGTTATAATAGGGACGTTATTACACAAAGGATTAATTTTCAAATTTGCGTTATTTCGTCCTATCGGTTCAATCTTTTATAATTCCTTGCGAGCCATATAATTTTCTAATCCAGACATTGCAGTAGCTCTTACTTTTTGATGTAAAAAGCCTGTCCAACCTAATAATTTACCCATTATTCCAAAAGCCTGCGATGCCCAATGATGGAAGTTAAAACTGTCTCGGTGATTCCATATTTTATCATCTTTAAAAGTAAAATTGGCATCAATAATATTATGAACTTTATTACCAGTAGATGAGAAAGTGTACCACGCTTTCCACGATGCTCTTCCAGCTGAATCATTTGCTTGGATATCGCAAGACTCTACTCGTAAATCCGTCCCACGTTCAATCAACATTCTCCACATCAAGCCAATTTGTTTTCCTTTTAAAACAAAGGCTTCGTCTTTGAAGGTAGCTTCTGAGTGATAGCATTCTGCCATTGTATTAAAGTCTTTTTGGGCGAAGGCTTCATAAAATTTGTGAATTAATTGTTCGTTTGCGTGCATGGTTATCTTTGGTTCGTTTAAAGTATTTGCATAAATTTACGTAGAACATAATTTCTATCAAAACGATTTTGTGTAGGACAGGTTTCCAACCTGACTTAGGAATTAAAATTGACGGGACTGTGCGTCGCAGTTGGAAACCTGTCCTACTTAAAATACAAAATGAAAACACTCACTTTTCTACTCGTTATTTGCTTTTTTAGTTTCGTAAAACCAGATAAACCAGCCTATTTGTTGTATGACAAAGATTTAAAAGCTACTTCTTACGAAAATATGCTCAAAGAACTTGTGCAGGCAGACATCGTTTTTTTTGGCGAATTACATGATAATTCCTTAAATCATTGGCTTGAATTGCAGGTTACAAAGGATTTATTTCAAGCGAAAAAGGAGAAATTAATTTTAGGAGCCGAGATGTTTGAAGCTGATAATCAAACGGTTATGGATGAATATATAAAATCGTTAATCACCGCAAAACAGTTCGAAACCGAAGCGAAAGTTTGGCAAAATTATCAAACTGATTATAAGCCTTTATTGGATTTCGCTCTACAAAATAAACTCAAATTTGTGGCAACTAACATTCCCAGAAGATACGCCAGCATGGTTTCAAAAGGTGGTTTGGAGGCTTTGAATCAGCTTTCGGACGATGCTAAAAAGAACATTGCTCCCTTGCCCATTGACGTGGATTTGACTTTGCCAGCTTATGCCGAAATGATGAAAATGGGCGGAATGCACGGAAGCGGAGGCACGAGTATGTCAGCGGAAAATATCACCAAAGCCCAAGTAATCAAAGATGCTACGATGGCGAGTTTTATCTTAAAAAATTATGAAACAGGAAAAACATTTTTGCATTATAATGGAAGCTATCATTCCAATAATTTTGAAGGGATTGTGTGGCATTTGAAGAAGAAAAACCCTAAATTAAGGATTGTTACCATTAATAGTATTCAAGCCCAAGATATTACGCAACCCTCTGAAAAAGAAAAGAATACCGCTGATTTCATCTTTGCGATTCCCGATGATATGACGAAAAGTTATTGATTATTTAATTCCTAATTCATAGGTCTTTCCGAATTATTATTTTACCATGAATATCACATTTACTACCCTAAAAACCGACCAAGAAATCCTGCAATTATTGGATTTACAACAATTAAATCTAATGAACAACATCTCAGAAGACGTTGCCAACGACCAAGGATTTGTAACGGTTATCCACAATTTTGACTTGCTTTCACGCATGAATCAATCAATACCTCAAATTATTGCCAAAGATGGCGATGAGTTGGTTGGTTATGCCTTAGTAATGCCCGAAAGTTTTAGGTTCGATATTCCCGTTTTGACGGCAATGTTTGAAATGTTGGACAAATTGGAATACAAAGATAAGTTGATAAAAGACATTAAATACTATGCTATGGGACAGATTTGTGTGGCAGAAGGCTATCGTGGAAAAGGCATTTTCGATAGACTTTACGCCAAACATAAAGCTGAATTATCCGACCGTTTTGAGCTTTGTATTACCGAAGTTGCCAAACGAAATCTCCGTTCATTGGCTGCTCATAAACGGGTAGGTTTTGAGATAATTCACGAGTATTTTGATACAACTTATCCTGAGCTTTGGGAGGTGGTAGCTTGGGATTTTTCGTAATTTTTTAATAAAATGACAATTAAACCATAATTAATAATGAACATGTATTTACAAAGAACACTTTTTGGTACAGAACCAATTACTTCACATTATATCTTAGTTTTAAGAGTAACAATGGGCATTCTTTTTATTAATCACGGTCACGAATTATTTGATTCAAAAGCCATGCAGAATTTTGCGGATTGGCTGCAAAAAGATTTGCATTTTCCACAACCTTTATTGATGGCATACTTACGAACAGGAGCGGAGTTGTTCGGTGGAATTATGTTAGTATTAGGCTTATTTACTCGCATTGGGGCATTTTTGATAATGGTTACCATGTTTGTTGCCTTTTTTACCGCTGGCAAATCAGCACTTTTAGGCGATGGAGAAACGGTTTTTGCTTACGCCATTGTTATGCTTACGCTCGTACTTACAGGAGCGGGGAAGATTTCTTTGGATTATTATTTTTTTGGGAAGGGAAGGTGAGAATTTATTATCTGTGGAAACACAGACAAGGGCAAGAGGTGTAGTTTTCCATTTGTGACGCTTTTTATCTTATTATAAAGTAATAAATTAGACTCTGTTTATCGGTTATTAACAAAACTCATGGCATGACTAACATAACAAACTGATTATCAATAGTTTATTAAATCGAATCATGCCATAAATAATTCAACTTCTCAATAATCCCCTCCAGCACCACCGCCACCAAAATCTCCTCCGCCAAAACCGCCGAATCCACCACCATCACCGCCAGAACTTCCACCGCCCCAACCAGATGAACCACCCGATGAGAAAATGATAGGACCAGCCCAACCGCCACCCATAAAACCACCGCCACCATTCCGTCCACCTTTACTGTTCTTTCCTATGATGTATAAAACAACAATGACAACTAAAATAATGATAAGAAAAGGAAAAATCGAGCCATCTTCATCAACTGGTTCTGCCTTAAATTCGCCCGAAGCTCTCTTCATAATTTCGGAAGTAGCTTGGTCTAAACCTTGATAGAACTGCCCTGCTTGGAAATAAGGCTTTAAAATGGTGTTAATTATCCTTTTGGAAATGGCATCGGTAATGGTTGCTTCCATACCCCGCCCCGTCACGATTCTGAGTTTTCGGGTTTCGGTTGCCCACAAAAGTACTAAACCATTATTTTTATCTTTCTGCCCTACGCCCCAATCTTTTGCCAACTTTATGGCATAGTCGTAAGGGTCAGAATCTCCCGTAGTTTTTACGATAACAACGGTGATTTGCGTGGAAGTACTGTCGGCATACCCACGGAGTTTTTGCTCCAAAGATGACAATTCTGTGGGTGACAATTTCATCACAAAATCATTCACTAATCTTGGAGGGTTAGGCTTTGCTGGAATGTCCTGTGCGTTCAGTCTTGCAGGAAACAGTAAAAAGTAAAAAGTAAAAAGGAAATATATAATTAATTTTCTGGACATGAAATTATGTTGCTTGGTAATGTAGCACGGGATTGAACTTACATGAAAGTTTTTCTATCTGGGCGACCCTATCTGAACTTGGATTAGTCAGATTAATGGATTCATGGATTTTTATACACAATTTTAATCCAAAAAATCTGCTAATCTGACGAACCCAAATTCAGACTGGGTCGCACAGACTAAGTCGCATAAACAAAGTTGGTTGGTTAATTTTAGAGAAACTTTTAGCTTTCTAAACCTAACACCCAAAACCTAACACCTGTATCTACCCAAATGAAATATCGTCAGACAATTCGTTTGAATCGTCTGATTGATACGGAAAGAAATGTTTTAATTGTTCGCCTGCCGAGTGAATGCCTTTGACTAAACCTTCGGCAAAAAGTCCTTGTGAAAAGTGTGTTTTCAGTAATATTTTAGTTGATTCCCAGAAATCTGCGGGAACAACTTTATCAATGCCTTTATCGCCCAAAACGGCAAATTTATGGTCGTCAACGGATAAATAGAACAATACGCCGTTCAATTGGGCGGTATTGTTCATGCCAATATTCACGAACACTTCGGCGGCACGGTCAAGGACGTTTTCGGTAGTACATATTTTTTCAATATGCACACGGATTTCACCCGAACTATTGCGTTCAGCTGCCTGAATTGCTTTAACAATATCAGCTTTTTGAGAATCAGAAAAGAAGTTTTGGGACATGAGCTTGAAGGAAAGAAGTAAAAATATATTGAGTAAAAAAAGATTTAACAATTAATAACTTTCAATGTTCAATTTTCAAGTAATTGAAAACCAACCACTTGAAAATTGAACATTGGATATTGAAAATTTAATTTTACTTTTTTTACTTTTTATTTATTTCGTATCACCGCCAAAATCAACGTTTGGCACTTTTGAGGCACCTGCATCAGCTTGGAAATATCCTTTTACGGCAAACCCTGAAAAACTGGCAATCAAGCTACCTGGAAAGGTCACAATTTTGTTGTTGAATCCTTTCACAGTATCGTTGAAACGGTCTCTTTCTTCTTTAATACGGTTTTCAGTACCTTCCAATTGCGACTGTAATTCCGAGAAATTTTGAGTCGCTTTCAATTGTGGATAGCTCTCGGCAACTGCCATTAAACGTGATAATGAACCACTCAATTGGCTTTGTGCCGCCTGATATTTCTGAATATTTTCGGGCGATAAATCAGTAGCATCCAATTTGATTTGCGTTGCACTCGCACGAGCGTTAATAACGTCCGTAAGTGTTCCTTTCTCAAAATTGGCAACCCCTTGAACGGTTTTTACCAGATTTGGAATCAAATCTGCACGACGTTGATAAGCGGTTTCGACCTTAGCCCAAGAAGCCGCAACTTCCTGATTTCCAGTAGCCATACCGTTTCTAACACCAATACCCCAGAATATAACCAACGCTGCGATGACTAATCCAATAATGAGTCCTTTTGACATAATTTTTTAATTTTAATTGATTTAATGATTAATAACTTAGTTATCATTTCTGATTATACGTCAAAAGTAGATATTTTTTTGAAATACCCACAAAATCTGTGGGGAATATTTGGTTTTTGATGGGTAACGGTTGTTTTTACCGATGAAGATAGAAAAATAATTTTCAACAATCAATGTTCTACAAGTAACGCTCAAATGAAGAAGTGCTTTGTGATAAAATTTTTGATTGTTAAAAAATAAGTACTGAAAAGTAATTTTGTAAGTCTATCCCTTGTTCCACTTTCTGACATCCACAATCGGATTGGGATAATCAACGCCTAACCTTACGCCAAAACGTTTTTGCTGTTCATTATTCAATAATCCAACCGAATGGACTTGTTCCGCTGGCACGTCTGAAAGCTCTGGTAACCAATGCTTTACGTATTCACCTTTTGAGTCATAATTCGTAGCTTGCTTCAAAATATTAAAGTAACGATTATCCCGTGGGTCGTTGCCTACGCCCGCTCCGTAGAGCCAATTTCCCCAATTTGAGCATACATCATAATCCAACAATTGACTCTCAAACCAAGCCGCACCCCAACGCCAATCAATTTGTAAATCTTTTACTAAAAAACTTGCCACGTTCTGTCTTCCACGGTTCGACATATAACCCGTTTCCAATAATTCCTTCATATTGGCATCAATTAAAGGTACGCCGGTTTCACCCAAACGCCATTTTTCAAAGATATTTCGGTTTGTTTTCCAGACGATAGGCTTGTTCATAATTCCTTTTTTGTGGAAAACCTTATTCCCAAATTTCATGCAAACAAATCGGAAATAATCACGCCAAATTAATTCAAAAACCAACCAATACGTTGATTCATTGGCAGTTCGTTCGGACTCGTATTTTTTAATTTCTTCGTAAATATAGCGTGGTGAAATACAGCCATTTGCGAGCCACGAAGAAAACTTTGAGGAATAATCCAATCCCAACATTCCGTTACGAGTTTCTTTGTAAACTTTCAGTAAATCTTTCGTCCAGAAATAATCATTTAAGCGATTAATGGCTTCGGTTTCTCCTCCTTTGAATTTTAGTGGTTCGTCAACTGAAAGGTCAGTAACCTGTCCTACATCAATTAACTCCTTGAAAATCAGATTTTTAGGCACATCAAAAGTTTTTCTAACTTTTGCAAACTTTTCCGTTTTATTTCTAAACTGCGTAAAAACATCGGGTAAGTTTTCAATATCCATCGGCAAATCATCCACGTGAAAAAGCGTGGCTTGCCAGAAGAATTTAATCTTTTTCCCATCCGCTTTCAAGCGTTCTTCCACCAACGAATCCACCTCATTTTCTTCCGAAGTAATCTCTTCGGAAGTATAAAGTTCTTCGGCTTGAATTTCTTTGGCTAATTGAGGTAAAATATCCTCGGGGAATCCCGTGCGGATGATGAGATTTGAACCTATTTTCTGTAAATTTTCTCGAAGATTTATCACCGATTCTATCAAAAACTGATGTCTCATTTCGCCAGTTTTAGGAAAACCTAAATCGTCTTCTCTAAAGATTCGTGGGTCAAAAATATAGACAGGAACAACCTCAGAGGTCTTTTCAGAAGCCTTAAACAATGCTTCATGGTCGTGAATACGCAAATCGTTGCGATACCAAAGTATGATTTTCATTTCGTAACACAGGTTTAAACCTGAAATTGATTGTTTGTTTTTTGTTCATCGCATACAGATTAAAACCTATTTTACGAAAACAACACCACCTCCCAACGAAATGCCCATTTCCAACGAATTGAATATTTAGTAAAACCCGATTTTTGAATGATTTTCTCTAAATCTTCCCGAACAAAAGCCCGCCAAACGGAGAGTTTTGCATCGTTTTTTACGAGATAAGATTTCAGAAATAGTTTCGTAATCCAAGCGATCGAATGATAGGCAAACCAGTGGCGGTGAATATCATTAATAACAATTCCAATACGAGTTTGTTTTTTGAGCTGTTGAAGAAGTTGAATGAGACTTTCATCCGAAAAATGATGGCAAAAAAGCGTCATCGTGACAATATCAAAGGATTTTTCTTTAAATTCTTCCGAATAAATGTCTTGATGTAAATAACTGATATTCGGATAATTAGCCGTTCTTTTCATCCCAAAATCAATCATGAAATCATTAGCATCAATCCCGATGAATCGGGCATTTATTTCTTTCTTTTTCGCCCAATCTGCCATCACCATTAGCATATCACCGCCGCCACAGCCGAGGTCGGAAATAGTTATTGGGGATTGGGAATTGGGGACGGCAGGCGTTCCTGTTGGGAAATTTGAGAGTAATCTTTTCAATCCACTCACAGTCACTTGATTTCCTCCCAAATATTTATTTATTAACGCCAATTCTTCTAAATTCTGACGGAGAGCGTCATTATCTAATTCAAGATCGTCAATTAACTCTTTTTCGTTGCTTCGGTATGATAGATTTGGCATATATTTGTAATTGTATCACGATTCTCCAGAATCGTGATTTTTATACAAGCTTTCGATTTTAGAAAATCGAATTGCACTTTTTCAATTCTGGAGAATCCTGATACATTTTTTCGATTTTGGAAAATCGAGGTACATTTTATGAATTTAAATTTACAAAATAAAAACGCTATCGTATGCGGTAGCACACAAGGACTTGGACGTGCTTCTGCCATTGAATTGGCTTTGCTTGGGGCAAATGTAACGCTTGTGGCTCGCAATGAGGACACGCTTAATGAAACCCTCCACCGCTTAGATAGTTCGCAGGGACAAAAACATTCTTACTTTGTGGCAGATTTTTCAAAGCCAGAACAAGTAAAATTGGGTATTGAAAATCATTTAAAAGAACATCCAATCGTTCATATTTTGGTGAACAATACGGGCGGACCAGCGGGTGGTTCTATTTTGAATGCAAGCGTAGAGGAATTTACCTCGGCATTTTCTAATCATTTAATTTGCAGTCATATCCTTGTGCAAGCCTGCGTTCCAAGCATGAAAGCTGAACAATTTGGCAGGATTATTAACATCATTTCTACTTCCGTAAAGCAACCAATTACAGGTTTGGGCGTTTCAAATACTACTCGTGGGGCAGTGGCTTCATGGTCAAAAACATTGGCAAATGAATTAGGGGAATTTGGCATTACGGTCAACAATGTGTTGCCTGGTTATACCAAAACAGCTCGTTTAGATTTTGTTATTAATTCCAGAGCAAAAATGGCAAATGCTTCTGTGGAAGAAATGGAAGAGGTTTTTCAATCAGATATTCCTGCAGGAAGATTCGGAGAAGCCCACGAATTTGGGGCAGCCGTAGCATTTTTATGTAGCCCAGCGGCAGCGTACATAAATGGGGTGAATTTGCCAGTTGATGGTGGGAGGTTGAGTTCGATGTAAGTAGTGGTGGCTCAAAACCATTTCTGCCCAATCCTTCCCACGTAATCAATTCCCCGCCCTTTCAAATAAAACCGTTGTAATTGTGCTCCAACATTTGGGTACATTTCCAGTTCGTGCAAATCCAGCAAAGACATCCAGACAACTGCCAAAGCTGAGGTTTCGTTCGAGTTTAAAACGGGTTTTCCCGAAAGAATTTTTCCCTCAAAAACGCAATGAAGCACATCTTCTTTTTCTTGGGGCATAATGACATCTCCTAACAAAATCATTTCTTTCAAACCCACTTCAATGCCTAATTCTTCCATCAACTCACGCACAACCGTCTCTGTGAGGGTTTCGCCTTTATCAACATTGCCGCCTGGAAGATTGTAAACATCGGCATTACCGTAGCGATACTGCATTAATAGTAGGTGATTATTCTCAACAATGGCTATGCTTGGGCGTACTTTCATAAATTTTTTTGGTAATAATTAATACTGTCCAATTTACAGGTACTTCTTCAATTTTACCTAATTTCGAGAAATTTTATTTTAAGGAAATTGTAAAAAATAACGTACCGTATTTGACTTGGATTAACTTCCCGAAGGTTTGACCCCTAACGGAGTTGTTTCGGGAAGTCGAACGCCAGATGATAACTAATACTTTTAAATTTGCAATGATACTTACTGAATACTTGAAATTATGACGATCAAAGACATTACTAATTATTTAGAAAAACTCGCTCCACTTTCTTATCAAGCGAGTTACGATAACGCAGGTTTGCTCGTAGGTTATCCACAAACGGAAGTTACGGGCGTACTCGCAACACTCGACTGCACCGAGGAAATTATTCACGAAGCTATTGCTCGAAATTGTAATCTCATTGTGGCTCATCATCCCATTATTTTTAAGGGTTTGAAACGTTTTAATGGGTTAAATTACGTGGAACGTGCCGTCATGCTTGCCATTAAAAATGACATTGCCATCTATGCAACCCACACGAATTTAGACAGCGTGAAAGGTGGCGTAAATTACATGATTGCCGAGAAATTAGGACTCCAAAACCCAAAAATTCTATCTCCTCAAAAACAGATTTTAAAGAAATTAGTCGCCTTCGTTCCACTTGAAAATACCCAAAAAGTGCTTGATGCCTTGTATGAGGCGGGTGCGGGGCAAATTGGGGAGTATAAAAATTGCAGTTTTCAAGTGGAAGGTATGGGGTCATTTACCCCTACGGGTGAAGCAAATCCGCACATTGGAAGCCTTGATAAACCTGAAAAAGTAGCGGAAAATCGAATTGAAGTAGTCTTTGACTTATACCTCGAAAATCAAATTTTACGGGCGTTGAAAACTTCGCATCCTTATGAGGAAGTTGCTTATTATTTGAGTGTATTAGAAAATGAAAATCAAGCAGTGGGTTCGGGCGTAATTGCTTCATTATCAGAGCCTTTACCTGAAAAAGATTTCTTGCAATATTTAAAAGAAAAGATGGGTTTACAAACTTTTCGACACACGCCTTTGTTGAATAAGTATGTCCACAAAGTTGCTCTTTGTGGTGGTGCGGGCGGATTTTTACTCAATGATGCCATACGACAAGGGGCGGACGTATTTATTACTTCTGATTATAAATACCACGAGTTTTTTGATGCAGATAAACAGCTCATAATTTGTGATATAGGACATTATGAATCAGAAGTTTACACAAAGGACTTAATTGTTAGGTATTTGTCCGAAAAATTTAGTAATTTTGCGGTTCTCAAAAGTCAGGTGAATACCAACCCTGTACTCTTTTTTAGTTAAAGCAATTATAAAGTTAAAGTAGTTTAATAGTTGCACAAATTTGAGTGTGAACATTAAACCGATAAACAACCAAATTACAACCAAATGGCAGCAGTAGCAACCGAAACAACCATTGCTCAGAGATTAGAGTCTCTTTTGAAACTTCAAAACATAGATTCAGCCTTAGATAATATTAAAAAAATGCGTGGCGATTTGCCCGAAGAAGTACGTGATTTGGAGGATGAAGTGGCAGGAATCGAAACTCGTATTGGCAAATTCAACCGTGAAATCGCTATTTTAGATGAAGAAATTTCAAAGAATCGTAACGCCAAAAAAGATGCTGAAAAGTTGGTAAGTAAATACAAAGACCAACAAATGAACGTTCGCAATAACCGTGAATACGATGCGATTTCAAAGGAAATTGAATTGCAACAATTGGAAGGTGAATTGGCAGATAAGCGTGTTCGTGAGTTTGAATTCAAGATTTTGAATAAAAAAGACGAAGTTTCATCAACAGAAACTCGTTTAAATCTTCGTAAAAAAGACCTTGACGCTAAGAAAAAAGAATTAGATGTTTTAATTTCTGAAAGCGAAGAAGACGAAGTGAAATTAAATAAAGACCGTGACAAAGCAACTAAGCACGTTGATGAGCGTTTGTTACGTCCTTACGATAAATTACGTGGTAATTATCCCAACGGTTTAGCAGTTGTAATGGTGAAACGTGGTGCTTGTGGCGGATGTTTCAGTGCAGTGCCACCACAACGTCAAGCAGATATTAAAGACAAGAAAAGAATCATCGTTTGCGAACACTGCGGACGTATTTTAGCCGACGTTGAAGATGTGATTATTATTGAGAAAGTGAAGAAATAGAAATTAGGATTTGGAGGTTAGGGATTAGGATAGCAATATTAAATTAATCTCTCATTTACAAAATCAATTACCTATTATTTTTCAAAAATATCCTAAGAAAAGCCCGTAGCATTAAGTTATGGGCTTTTCTGTTTGGAAAAGAGTTGGAACACAGATGACGCAGATGCCTACGGTAACGCAGATTTAAGAGGTTTTTTTTTGTAGAAGATTAAAAGCAAATTCCGTCTTTTTTAATAAATTTCTAATTAAAATGAATGCTATCTAATTACTTAATACTCAAATAAAAAATCTGCGTTGCCGAAGGCATCTGCGTTATCTGCGTGCTATACACTAATTAATCTTAAATTGCACTCTTCGATTTTTCGCTTTATTTTCATCTGTATCATTTGCTGTTAAGGGTTGCGTTTCGCCGTAGCCTTTAGCAGTCATTCTGTCGGCTTTTATTCCTTTTCCAGTTAAATAATCCACGACTGTTTTTGCTCTCTTTTCTGATAATTTTAAGTTTGAGTCGTCATTTCCTGTATCATCGGTATGGGCGGAGATTTCTACTTTTATGGTTTGATTTCCTTCCAATAAACTCACCAGACGGTCTAATTCTTCATTTGAATCTGGTTTTAAGTCTGCTTTTCCTGTTTCAAAAGTAATGTCTTGTAATTGCACAACGGCATCTTTTTTTAATACCGCCAATGGTACTTTTTTCAATCGGTCTTTAAAAACATCCGATGTGTCGGGTTTGAAACCTCTTGAAAAGAAAGCATAACCCAAAGCGTTTGCGGCAAATTTATAAGCTTTCCCAATTTCAACCGTCACGGTGGCAACGTCTTTTTCCACTTTCACTTCCAATAATTGCTTGGTTTCTACATCCATTACTTTCACCTTCGGATCTTTCAAAATAGCTTTGGTTTCTTTATCTAACAACTGAAATTGATAAGGAATTTTTTTCGGAATTAATTCAATATTTTTCTCAATATTATCCGTTTCCTTAGCGGTTGTCATATCCATGAAACCTCTGTAAGGAAAGTAATCATTCAAAAGCGATGTTGATAATTCATACTTACTCCCCACTCTATAAATCATTGAAAATAAGCCATTTGCATCAACAATGGTGCTGATTATTTTCTCTTTATTATTATTACTTTTGGAAGTAATCTTCGTGGCAATGGGTTGTTTCGTGACGGCATCAATCACTTTTCCGTCCACCGTTACTAACTTATATTTTCGATATTTATCGGGAATTGTTACCGTATAAATATCTCCCGAAGTGTAGTAATACATCAAATCGCCAGCGGCTGAAACGGAAGCAAATTGGTCGTCTTCCTCAGTGTTGATATATTCCAAATTAATAGGAGTTGCCCAAGATCCATCGTCTTCTTGAAATGACTGATAAAGGTCAAAGCCCCCCATACCATCTTTACGAATCGAACTGAAAATCAAGGTACGATTATCCGCCATAATTCGAGGAGATTTTTCGCAATCACCATTAATTGGGGCGGGTAATTTCTCAGCAATTCCCCAAGAGCCATCCTCTTGTTTTTTGGACAACCAAATGGAATAACAAAGGGCTTTATCTTTACGTTTTGAAAAACTATCACGGATAAAATAAAGACTTTTTCCATCTGCCGAAACCGACGGAAAACCTTCATAGGCTTTCGTATTGACGGTTTCTTCCAAGGTTTTAGGTTCAGACCAATCAGTGCCGTTCCAAGTTGAATAGTAAATATCCATGTCCCCTTTTCCACCCTCAAATGAGGCAAAAAAGAAGAGTGTTTTACCGTCATAACTGATGGAAGGACCACCAATTAAGTCGTTTTCTTTGCCCACTTTATTAATATTTGTGATAGGTTTTGCGGGTAACCATTTGTTCTTTTCGTTTTTGGTGGTGTAGTACAATTCCCACTTCCCCTCCCCTGCCCTATCCGTCTCAAAAATCATGGTTTTGTTGTTTGCACTGATGGACGGAGCGTATTCATTGAATTGTGGCGTGTTCACAGGAGGACCCAACGGGCGACGGATTTGTGCCTGTGTGTAAAAACTAAAAAGTAAGATAGTTAGTAATATTTTTTTCATGGTTTTGTTGACTAATAATTAAAATTAATTTCTCCTCGAACGAATTCTAAGTCCCATCTGAAAACCAATCCAGACAGTAGAATTAATAGTTGAAGAAATGGTTTTGTAAGTAGGGATTTTATTAAATGGTTTTGCTGTCCATGAGGAATAATTATATTCATTAATATTCAAGTATTTAATGGATGGTCCAAAAGTAACGGCAACATTCCGAGCAATTTGTTTCTCAAAACTTATGTCCAATTTCCACATTGTTGCAACATTTGGGTTTAAATCGTCATATTCTACCAAAGCATTTACGGTCAAATCGGTGTTTAACATCCATGAATTCCCTACTTCAAACGCTCGCCCTACACCATAACCCAAACCAAAGATTTCTTGTTTTCGAGTAAAATTATAATGTAAAGCCAACACATTATAAAATTTCTTTACCCCCGTTTTGAAGCTAAAACTGGCGGTTTGGTTTTCATCAACTGAAAAATCAAGCCGTTTATAGCCATTGCCACTTCCCACAAAACTCAGCAAACCGATGGGAACAGTATCGGTTGAATCTGAAATATTTATGAAGCCAATTTGCTTCCCTCCTTTCACAACTTTATGGGCAAAATTTATAGGAGAAATTTGCCAACCCGCTGATTTTTTGACAATTACATTAAATCCTGATGATAATTGAATACCATTTTCTAAATATCCCGCAATATTAAATGTTGAACTTATTTGCCCTCCTAAAACACTTCCACCGATAATATTTCCAACACCCGCCACTTGCAAACCTTGCACATCATTCCGAACGCCGTTCAAGATTCCCCCTACCTCCAATTTACGAACACCGCCCGAATATCCCATCAATAAATTTAAAGAATAATCGTTTTTTATACTACCAGAAAGTAAACGGTTTGTTCCGAGAAAGGGTAAAAGTGATATTTGAAATTTTCGGCTCAAAGAATCATTAACGTTCTGAGCGTTAATTCGTTGCGAACGACCCACAAATATTATTCCAACTTTTTTTTTAAATTCATCCCAACGGTTTTCGTATAAAGTTGAATCAATTATGGGAGATGTTGGAAAGAGATTCTGGTCGGTAATATCAGGAAATGGAGGAGTAATTGGTTGAATTATTGGTTTGTTTTCGAGTGATAAATCTTGATTTATATGATTATCTTTTTTTTCAATCGAATTATCTTCGTAAATAGGAATATCAATGGATTTGTAAATTATTGGCGTTAATTCAATGTCTTCATAGATATTAAAAACTGACTTTATAGCAAATATTCGTTTTTTGTAATCCGCTTTTGTAATTACTAATTTAACAGGTAAATTACTGACATTCAACTTAATACGATAAAATCCGTACTGATTACTAATAGTGGAAGATAAACTTTTGGGGTCGTAAACGGTTGATTTGCTCAATGGTTTATCCGTTTGAATATCAAAAATATAACCACTCAAAATAATTGTTTTGGAAGATTCTTTCGGGTTATTTTTCTGTAAAATAATATAATTTCCCCGCACTTTATAGGTGATAATTCCTTTAAAAATAAGATTCAGAACCTCATGAACGGGTTTATTTACGACCGTAATATCACCCCGATTATTGACATCAAAAATAGCTGAATTATAAGAAAAAGAGAAGTTTCCTTGCTTTGAAATATTATCTAAAACAACAGAAATTTTTTCATTATTGAGTCTTAACGTAATTGGACGTTCAAGAAGGGGTATTTGAGAAAGTGAGCAAAAGGGCATGAAGAACACGATAAAATAAAAAAAATATTTTAACGGGTAGAGTTGCATGTTTGATGGGCTTATTTAAAATTGTTAAGTCTTAAAGTTACTAAATTATTAAGTTTCAGAATGACCCTATAAATTGAAACTTAATAGCATAACAACTTAGCGACTTCTACTCACATCCTTCACCGCTCAAAAGTATTGTATCTGACTGATTATCAACCTTTAAGTTAAAAGTTTCAGCAATAACAGCAATGATATTTTCTAATTTTTCGTTCTCGAAAGTTGCAGTTAATTTACAATTTTTGATTTTATTCTGACTAAATTTTATTTCTTTGTTAAATCGTTTCGATAAAGATTCAGCAACCTCACCCAATGATATTTTATTGAAAACGAAAGAACTAAGGTTTTCTTTCACGGCGGTTTCAACTTCGACAACTTCTGATTTAATAATCGTATCAACATTCGCTAAAATCTCTCCTTTTTGTCCTTTTGTTAAAATAACTTTGGCACTATTTTTAGAGAATTGAACCTTCCCATTTTTCACAAATACCTGAACTTGAGCACTATAAGCTCTCACATTGAAAGATGTACCCAATACTTTTACATCAGTGCCTTGCGTGTGAATAACAAACGGATGAACCGCATCGTGATGAACATCAAAGAATCCTTCGCCAGTCAAATTTATCTCACGAGTGTTGCCCACGAATGCTTTTGAATAAGTTATTTGAGAATTTTTACTCAACAAAATTCTTGTTCCGTCGGGTAATATTTTTTCGATAGATTTATTGCCAGATTTAAAAGTCAAAACATCATTTTGTGGTGTTGTAAACTGTCTTGCAGCCACAAACCAGAGTCCAAATAAAACTACTAAAACTGCCGCAATTTTCAAGGAATTATTAAGCCAATTTGATTTTATAACAGGTTTAACTTCTTGAATATCAATTGATTTTATTTCTTTTTTCTTCGTAATATTTAACTTCGTCCAAGCAGCATCAACATCTACTTTTTGATGATTTTTTGCTCCATCCCAAACCATTTTGGAATGGTCAAAAGTCTTTTGGTTATCCTCAGACGTAATAATCCACTCACTAATCGTATCTGATTCGAGGGTGTCCGTCTCATCAGCAAGGTATTTTGCCAATAAGTCGTCTATGGTTTGTTCGTTATTCATTTTAATTAAGGTATTGGGTTATTGGTTTAAGGTTTTAGTATTGTCCTCTTTCCGCCCAAAAGTTAAGTTTTTTAGTGGTTGAATAAAATTTTAATTGTTGAAGTGGGAATTGTTGAAATTGTTAAAATTGTCCTTTTTCAACAATTCTCACTTCAACAGTAGCAAGAACACAACTGGCAGATAATCAGCAAGTTCCGTTCTCATAATCCTCAAAGCCTTGCCAATTTGATTCTCAATTGTTTTAATGGATAATCCTAATTTATCGGCAATTTCTTGATATTTTAATTCCTCAAAACGACTCATTTTAAAAATGATTCTGCATTGTTCAGGGAGTTTTTCGAGAGCATTTGAAATCCGATCTTCCAACTCATTTTTATCCATAATCTCCGTTGCCGAATCGAAACTTTCTTCCAAGTAATCCCCAACATATTGCCGATAAGTGTCTTGAATTTTTAGGTGTTTCAAGCGATTCAGACAAGTATTATGAACGGCACGATACAAATATGATTTCAGCGAAACATTAATTTCAATGCCTTCTCGCTGTTCCCAAAGTTTTAGAAAAATGGATTGTACAACCTCCTCGGCATCATCCATATCCTTCAAAATTCCACACGCATAATTGCACAAGGATTGATAATGTTTTCTGAAAATTGTTTCATAAACATGCTCATTACCCTGTCGGATAGCCAATAAAATCTCTGAATCTGGAATTTGTATCATTAAAAGGAGGTGAAGCAAATTTTCAACGCCACAAAAATACAATTCCAATCGGATATTTCAGTTTTAAGACAATCAATTTTCGTTCTACCCCCACTTTTCAATTAACAATTATCAACTATCAGTAAACAGCTATCAGTGAATAGTTAAGTACCCGTTAGTAATTAGTCTATATTTGTATTTTGTGTAATCTTCTAATTGTCAATGGATTACTACACTAACCCCTAACAACTAAATCCTAACACCTACTTATCAGTAAATAGTTATCAATGAACAAGTAAGAATGAAATTACAATCAAACGTAAAACTTTTGTGTCTTTATTACTCAATAAAAGATGCCATTTATTTCAATGCACAATCACTCTTTCCAAACTCGCCCAAACGATTTCGCCCATGGTTTTGCATTTCAAAAATTTATCTGATTTGTAATATTTTGCTAACTCTGTTTTGAGCTGGGTTGTATTTTCTTCGGAAGAAATATCATCCTTCGCCATGATTGACATTAATTCATAAATTCGTTGATTTTCAACTTTTAATCGTCCCGAAATTAGCGAGCGTTCTTCAGTTCGATATTGCTCAACGGATTCGGGAGTCATGTACTTCATTCCCATTTCAATTAATGGATTATTTTGCTTAAAATATTGAGGCATATAAACCGTCCGCTTGCCTTCATACGACTGTTGGTCGAAGTCAATGGCTCTGATTCGATAATAATCCTCTTCAAAATCTGGGGTAATATCCACCACAAAATTGGACGAGTGCATATCTCCCAAAAGCATTACCAAACAGCGTTCATTGAACTTAATAAACTCTTTTGCCAATCGAATTTGGTTTATTTTTGGATTATTTAAGTAGGATTTAAAGAACTGATCGCCTGGAATTCCTGCGATGTGTTCTTCAACTAAGGTGTTTTCAAAAGTCAAGTAACTAATTCGATTTGGGGACAATAAATGTTCCAGTTCCATGCCATAAACTCGTGAACAATCGGCTCTTTTCAAGTAAAAATAATCAAAATTATCATTCACTCTATTGACAATCCTGATGCGAAAAGGTTGCGTATTTCCGTAGGTACACAAGTCCACACGGTCAATGGTAAGGTGTTTGATAACTGCCTGATTTCCATCGGTTTTTAGGTCAGCATATATCTTTTTCAATCCATCGTAAATGTGTTCAATCTCGCTGTATGGAAAGAAAACCGTTATCCAAAGGGTATCATTTCCCGTTTTATCATACAGACTTATGGAGCTTTCAAACCGCAGTAAATCAGCATATTGAATGGGCATATTCGTTTCTCGACCGTACTTTTTAAGGTATTTACGGAGTTGAAGGTTGATTTTGAAAGGGATTTTTTTCTTGGAAATTAATGCCATTGAATCTTATATTATGTTTCTGCAAGTTGATTATTATTCTTAAAAAAGCAAATGTATGGTAAATAAGAACACAGTTTTGACTTTATTTCAGTAATTTGTAGTTCCAAGTTTTTCAAAAACAATCTATTTTTTTAATTACATGAAAATCAAGCATTTACGAACTTATTCTGCCATCATCTTCCTGATTAGTATGGTCAGTTGCATTGATACTTATGACATTGATTTCAATCAAAAAAATAGTGTTTTAGTGGTTCAAGGCTTTTTGACGGATGATTATACAAATCCTGATACTATCAAAATCCAGTATTCTAACTTTAATGAGGGAAATACATTCACCAGTCCGATTTCTTCGGTGAAAGCCTCAATTGTTTCAACTAAATCAGGTAAAGAAATCAGCCTTGTGGAGCAAAAAATAGGTGGATTTTTACCGCCAAAAGATTTTAGGATTAATGCTTCCGAAAAGTATTCTCTTCGTTTTACTTTGCCTGATGGACAACAATTTGAATCATCGCCTGAACAAATATATACTACCCCACCCATTTTAAATGTTTACGATAAATTTATTCTCAATAGTAAGTTATCCGATGATGGCAAAAGATTTATTTCCGCCAACGAAGTTTACTTGGATTTTAAAGATACTCCGAAGCAAAAAGATTATTATTTATGGCGATATACGCACTATGAAAGAATTGTGCATTGTACCACTTGCAACACTTCGCAATATGACCCAAAAACGCTCGGATGCACAATAAGACTACCAAGTTTTAACCGTACGCCTTATTATGATTATCAGTGTGCGGGAGAATGTTATGCCATCATCAAGAGTAATAAAATCAATGTTATGTCTGATGTGGTTTCGGATGGTGAGGTAGTTGCAGGACGATTAATAGCCAAAATTCCTTATCATTTTATGTATGGGTGCTTAGTAGAAATTCAACAGATGAGCATTTCGCCCCAAAGTTATGCTTTTCATAGAAATCTTGAATTACAGTCGCAGTCAACGGGTGGACTTGCCGACACTCCCGCCGCTGCCATCGTTGGCAATATCAACAATTTAACCAATCCTGCCAGTAAGGTTGTGGGTTTTTTTGGGGTAGCTTCTATTCAGAAAAAACGTTATTGGGTTGATAGAAAAGGGGTAAATGGCGTTTATGATTATATTTTAGGGCATATTCCTTTTGAAGAACCACCCTCAATGGACACATCTCGTCCACCAATGACTTCGTGTGTGAAAAGTGAATTTCGTACACCATTCAGACCACAAGGTTGGCAATAAATCTTTTCGAGATTAAGAATTTAAAAATATAATTTATGTACCTAAAATTACTGATAACTGCATTATTGATTTGTGCGGTTTCTTCAAAAATGTTTTCGCAACAATCTCATGCCGTTATTATTACTGTAAAAGATTCGAGTGATAATACGCCTTTAAAAGACGTAGTGATTAAAATTGATGCTAAAAGAGCTAATCTTTCTTCTAATAACGAAGGAATTCACACCTTTTTCTTACCCAATGGCGAGTACGCTCTCACCGTTAGTCATTTTGGATTTAGGTCATTTCGGGAACGATTAGTGGTTAAAAATTCAGAAGTAACGCTGTCAGTTAGTTTGATAAATATTGCCAAAGAATTAGATGAAATAACCGTAAATAGTCAGGCAATTAATGGCAACGTTGCCCGCTCACTTTTGGGGGTTTCAGCCCTGAGTATTAAAGCCATCAAAAAAATTCCTGCAATGATGGGCGAAACTGATGTTTTGAGAGGTTTGCAGATGCTTCCAGGGGTTACGTCGGTGGGAGAAGCTGCCAATGGCGTGAATATTAGAGGAGGCACAACCGACCAAAATCTAATCCTGTTGGACGATACGCCCATTTTCAACCCAACTCACCTTTTTGGATTATTCTCAATTTTTCCTCCTGATGCCGTTTCTGGTTTGGAATTATACAAGGGAGGAATTCCCGCAAAATTTGGCGGTAGAGCTTCATCAGTGATTGATATTAATTTGGTAAATCCATCTTTGGATAAATTCAAAATGACGGGCGGCATCAGTTTGGTTTCCAATCGTTTAACCATTGAACAACCCATTATTAAAGAAAAGTTGGCAATTATGATTTCGGGAAGAGCCTCTTTTAATGATTTCTTTTTCAAATTAGGACCGCCAAAATTGCAAAATATCAAGGCTAATTTTTATGATGTAGCCACTAAATTATTCTACAAAATGAACGCAAAAAACACGTTTACTTTTTCGGGATATACAAGTAAAGATTTCTTTCAAACTGATTTGTTAGGAACAGTTGGCAACGTCAATGCAACTTCCACACAATATGATTATCAAACCACAAATGCCGCTTTAAAGTGGTTTCATGCCTTTAATTCCAAATTAAATTTACAGACCAGTGCAATTTATACTGACTATCAACCCAAGACTTTGTTACCCGAATTGAACTCCGACAATAAGGTTTCGTTGGAATCTGGCATTGTTTATAATCAATTAAAATCAAGTTTGAGTTATAACCTCAACGAACAACATAAATTGGAGGGTGGAATCAGTACGATTTTATACCGAATCAATCCAGGAATTTTGAATCCAGGGAGTTCAAAAAGTGTAAATTATAAATCAGTTCCAGAAGAAAGAAGTACAGAATCGGGGGTTTATTTAGAGGATGAATTTACGGTAAATAAGAAATTAAGTCTTTCAGTTGGTTTGAGATATTCATTTTACAATGCTTTGGGCGGAACGGTCAGAAATTATAACCCCGAATTTTCTAAATCAGACATGAGTGTAACGGATTCAACGGTCTATAAATCAGGGGAAGTTTCAGCATCTTATGGCGGTTTTGAACCTCGAATTGCCTTGAAATATTCCCTCTCAGAATTGAGTTCAATTAAATTTGGGTACAGTTTGATGCGTCAATATTTGCAGGTAGTTTCCAACACAACTACTCCCCTACCGACCTCCCGTTGGGCAACCAGCAATGCTTACATAAAACCCCAGATTAGTCAATTATATTCAGGTGGAATTTTTAAAAATTCGAGAAATAATATCTACGAATTTTCATTGGAAGGATATTATAGAAGTACCGAAAACGTCTTAGATTTCAAACCAGGGGCAGATTTTTTGTTTCAGCCTTACATCGAAACCCAAACGTTGCAAGGAAAAGGCAGGGCGTATGGCGTGGAAATGATGGTGAGTAAAAAGAAAGGAGAAGTTACTGGTTGGGTGAATTATACCTATTCCAGAGCCTTAAATCAGATAAAAGTGAGCGACAGATTTGATGAGCAAATTAATGGTGGAAATTGGTATAATACTAACTATGACCGTCCGCACAGTTTCAATGCAACCATCAGTATTTCGCAGGGAAGTCACCATGAATTTGGGTTTACTTTTGTGTATAATACGGGTAGACCATTCACCGTTCCAGAAGGTTTTGTGGAGTATAACAAAGCAAAGTATCCCTATTATGTGGAAAGAAATAATGACCGAATCAAAGATTATCATCGCTTAGATTTTTCATGGACGATTCGCAATCCAAGTATGCAAAAGAAACGTTGGGAAGGTTCTTGGACGTTTGCAGTTTATAATTTGTATGGAAGAGCCAATGCGTACTCCGTTTTTTTTAGGTCGGAAAAAGGACTAAATGCTTATCAATTAACGATTTTTGGTTCACCAATTCCATCCTTGACTTACAATTTTAAATTTATGTAGGTAGACTTGCAAAGAATAGATTTTAAAAGAAAATCTATTCTTTGCAAAAAATAATTTTTACTTTTACGTAGTTTTAAAGCAAATCATTAACATCTAACAAAAATCGTTATGGCAAAAGGAACTGGAATGCAGAAGGCTGTAAAAAAAGAGCCTCTGAAATCTGCGAAAGAAAAGAAAGAGGAAAAAAGAGAAAAAAAATCTAAGAAAGATTAAATCAAGAACACCATATTCTGGTGTTCTTTTTTATTTGTAAATATCATGGCAGTAAAAAGGATTAATATAAACGACTTTTTAGAATTGGCAAAAACGAACTTAGTCATAGATGTACGAAGTCCGAGTGAATTTGCTTATGCCCACATTCCCAATGCTCACAGTATGCCCCTTTTCACTGACGAAGAACGTAAAGTTGTGGGAACGGCATACAAACAATTAAGCCGTGAAAATGCTATCAAATTTGGCTTAGATTATTTCGGACCCAAAATGCGATTGATGGTTGAAGAGATAGAAAGATTATCGAAAGTATCTGATAATCAACCCCATACATCAAAAACTATTCTCGTGCATTGTTGGCGTGGAGGTATGCGGAGTGGAGCGGTTTCGTGGTTATTGGATTTGTATGGCTTTCAAATTTTTACCCTTGAAGGTGGTTACAAAGGTTATCGAAATTATATGCTACAACAGTTTGAAAGACCCTTTAATTTTAAGATTATTGGGGGATTTACAGGTTCTGGAAAAACCCCTTTGCTGTATGGTTTACAGAAAAATGAACAAGCAATTATTGATTTAGAAGGTTTAGCAAATCATAAAGGTTCGGCTTTGGGTGGCATTGGGCAAGAGCCGCAACCTTCACAAGAAATGTTTGAAAATTTATTGGGAATGGAGTTGTTAAAGTTTGATGAAATAACTCCAATCTTCTTAGAAGATGAAAGTCAACGGATTGGAAATATGCAGATTCCAATGGCAATGTGGCACAATATGCGTAAAAGTTTAGTTTATTTTATGGACATTCCTTTTGAAGAACGATTGGATTATTTAACAGACGAATATGGCAAACAAAACAAAACGGATTTAGTAAATGCTATTATGCGAATTCAAAAGCGTTTGGGAGGTTTGGAAACCAAAAACGCAATTAATCATTTATTAGAAAATAACTTTAAAGAAAGTTTCAGAATTCTCTTGAAATATTACGATAAATGGTATGAAAAAGGATTGTATAATCGAGAAAAATCAGAAGAATTAATTGACAAAATTGAAAGTCAAGTAGTTGATAATGAGACTAATACAGATATTTTAATGAGTTATATTAATACATTGAGCGTGTAAAAGTAGGACAGATTTCCAACCTGTCTCTTAGTATAATTAACAGGTTGGAAACCTGTCTCTTAGTATAATTAACAGGTTGGAAACCTGTCCTACATAAAATAAATGGAGCAAATAAAATTAACACAATATTCACACGGGGCGGGTTGTGGGTGTAAGATTTCACCACAAGTTTTAGACGTAATTTTGAAGGGCAATATTGCCATGCCCGATAACGATAAATTGATTGTTGGAAACCACAGTAAAGACGATGCCGCAGTCTTGGATATGGGCAACGGAACGGCTTTGATTTCCACCACCGATTTCTTCATGCCCATCGTGGACGACCCCTTTAATTTTGGCAGAATTGCCTCTGCAAACGCAATCAGTGATGTTTATGCGATGGGAGGCAAACCCGTTTTGGCAATTGCAATCTTGGGTTGGCCCATCAATAAATTGTCTCCCGAAGTGGCTCAAAAAGTAATTGACGGCAGCCGAAGTATTTGCAAGGAAGCGGGAATATCTTTGGCAGGCGGACACAGCATTGATTCCCCCGAACCCATTTTTGGCTTGGCAGTAAACGGTATTGTCCCCATCGAAAACATTAAGCAAAACAACAAAGCCCAAGAAGGTGACATACTATTTTTGACGAAACCTTTGGGCGTTGGAATCTTGACGACTGCCGAGAAAAAGGCCATTCTGAAAGACGAACATAAAGACTTGGCGGCAAACCAAATGATGCAATTGAACAAAGTGGGCGAAGAATTGGGCAAATTAAGTTCAGTAAATGCCATGACAGACGTAACGGGTTTTGGATTGTTGGGACATCTTACTGAAATGGCGGAAGGCAGTGGATTGAGTGCGGTTATTGATTTCAAGCATATTCCATTAATCACAGATTCCATTTTTGAATACATCGAAAAAGGTTCTGTGCCAGGTGGAACAAATCGAAATAGAGACAGTTATGGGCATAAAATTGCGGATATGTCGGAAGAAAAATGGGCAATTTTAGCCGACCCACAAACCTCTGGCGGCTTGTTGATTGCCGTTGATAAAAATAGAGTTCAAGAAGTAATTAATGTACTGAAAACCAATAATTTAGAGGATTTTATTATGCCGATTGGGTATTTAAAAAGTGTGGGGAAGTTTGTGGTTGAAGTGATTTGATAATTAAACGAAATTATAGTAATTGTTTAATTAAAATGATTAAAAAATCGAATTTTAAGGAATTTTACTGTGAAAATAACACAACTATTTAGAGATTTTTCTGATAGTGAAAAATCTGGTGGTATAACACTAATTGCTTGCACAATTATTTCAATGATGTTGGCAAATACTGCTTTTGGAGAGAATTATACGCATTTTTGGCATTCTACTTTTGGAGGACAAAGTGTTGAATATTGGATTAATGATGGCTTAATGACCATCTTTTTCCTACTCATCGGACTTGAATTAGAAAGGGAAATTTATATTGGTGAACTTTCAAATATTAAGGATGCTTTATTGCCCATTTTTGGAGCATTGGGGGGTATGATAATTCCTGCGGGGATATATTTATGGCTCAATTTTGGCACAACCACCCAATCAGGGGCAGGAATCCCGATGGCAACTGATATTGCTTTTGCTCTTGGAATTTTGTCATTATTGGGAAAGAAAGTACCTACTTCACTCAAAGTTTTTCTTACTGCATTGGCTGTGATTGACGATTTAGGAGCAATTATGGTGATTGCAATTTTCTACACCAAAGCTATTATTTGGTTAAATTTGTTCACCGCCATGGGTATTTTTGTTTTCCTAATCATACTTAACCGACTGAAAATCAGAAATTTAATTCCTTATTTGATTGGTGGCGTAGTGATGTGGTATTTCATGCTCAATTCGGGCATTCATGCCACCATCACGGGCGTACTTTTAGCTTTTGCTATTCCTTTTGGTAATGGTGATGAGAAATCAACTTCGTATATTTTACAACATTTTTTGCATAAACCCGTGGCGTTTCTTGTTCTTCCTTTGTTTGCATTAGCCAATACTGCTATTATGATTAATACGGATTTGGGTGAAATTATTACTCAGAAATTCAGCTTAGGAATCTCTTTGGGATTGGTTATTGGAAAACCAATTGGTATTGTTCTAATCAGTTTTTTAGCGGTTAGTTTTGGAATCTGTAAACTTCCAGACGACTTAAATTGGAAGTCAATTATTGGTGTAGGATTTTTAGGAGGCATTGGTTTCACCATGTCAATTTTTATTACATTATTGGCTTTTGACGATTTTGAACTACAAAATGATTCAAAAATAACCATTCTGATTGCTTCTATTATTGCTGCTTTAATAGGATTTGTATTACTTAATTTTTCTTTGAAAAGACAGTATGAATAAAAATATTAAAGTTGTACACATTGTTTTAAATGCCAGGAATGAGACAAATTATACAATTGATTTTCACTAATTTTACCTTCAAAACCATCTCACATTATAATTGACATCGCAACATGAAAGTTGCATATCAATATTTATTCAACGAATTAACAACAACGACAAAATCTAAACAATTCCTTCGCCAAATGATAGATTCAGAGCAAAATCTGGGGTGGTTTATGTTGGGTTGAATTATAATTTTTGAAAAAAAAATGTAAAATAATAAATCCCTCTGCCTTTATTGGTGAAGGGATTTTTGTTTTATGTAATTTCGTAAATTGATAAATCCCTAAACTTATTTTCATGAACTGGTTTAACATAAAAAATATCGAAGAAATTGACACACCCGCTTTGTTAATTTACAAGGACAGAGCAAAACAAAATATTGAAAAAGCCATTGCGTTAGTGCATTCCGTTGAGCAATTACGCCCCCACGTAAAAACCCATAAACTGCTGAAAATCAGCACGATGATGATGGAATCAGGGATTCATAAATTCAAATGTGCAACCATTGCCGAAGCTGAAATGTTGGGAATGGCAAAGGCAAAAGATGTGTTGATTGCCTTCCCAATGGTGGGTCCAAAAATTAAGCGTGTGCAAGTTCTAAAACAGAAATATCCCAACACAAAATTCTCCTGTTTGATTGATAATATTGACCTCGCAAAAGACCTTTCGGATGAATTTATTAATGATAAAACGGATGTTTATATTGACTTAAATGTAGGAATGAACCGTACAGGTATTTCTTCTGACAATGCTCTCAATTTATACAAAAATGCCTTAAATTTAAGTGGAATCAATATTATTGGTATTCACGCATACGATGGACATATTCACGATTCGGACGTTTTGCAACGAAAACACAAAGCCGACAAAGTTTTCCAAATAATCTCATTGGTACAACTTGAAATTGAAAAATTTGCGGAGAAAAAATTAAAAATTGTGGTGGGTGGCTCTCCTACTTTTTCGATTCATGCACTCGCTCACGAGGACGTTGAAGTGAGTCCAGGAACTTTCATTTTTTGGGATGCAGGATACAAAGAAACTATGCCCGATTTTAATTTTCTTTGGGCGGGAGTTATTGCCACCAGAGTCATTTCAATCATTAATGAAACCACACTTTGCCTTGATTTAGGACACAAAGCTATTGCCGCTGAAAACCCATTACCCCGCATCAAATTTTTGAGTAATGACGAAATAATTCCCATCGGTCAGAGTGAAGAACATTTGGTTGTTCAAGTTGAAAGTTCCGATAAATATGCCGTTGGTGATGTTTGGTATGGCGTACCAATCCACATTTGCCCAACGGTTGCCTTGTATAATGAAGTACAAATTGTTGAAAATAATACGGTTGTGGATGCTTGGAAAGTGATTGCGAGGGATAGAAAAATCACAGTTTAGCGTTACTTTAAAGGCGTTAATTCTACTTTCCGAAATTCTACTTCTGAGCCTTCTGCTTGCAAAGCCACCTGTCCTTTTTGAACGGTTGCCCCAAATCCGTCATTCACAAGGTCGCCATTCAGGGTCACTTTTATTTTATCCCCACGGCATTCCACCACCATTCGATTCCATTCACCGAGGGGTTTTTCGGAATTATCCGTTAGATTTTTGATTCTTCGTTCTTTTCCATCAACACTGCCCCAATTTGCTTTTGGACCTCTTCGTTTTTCCATTTCTGGCACGCTAATATCCTCGGCAATACACCAAAAATCTCCCGCATTGTCGTGCATCATTTGCACTTCGATTGACTTTGGGAACTGTTTGTATAATGCCCGTAGCGTTGAAGCATGAACCAAAACACCACAGTTTCCAGGTTTCCCAGCAAAGCGATATTCCACTTCCAAGCGATAGTTTTCGTAAGTTGATTTGGTAATCAAATGCCCTTGTGGCTCTCCCAAACTCACCAATAAACCATTCCGAATGATGAAGGGATTAATGGCTTTTGGGTCTTTATCCATGGCTGGCACATCCACAAACCAATTGTTCAAATCCTTGCCGTTGAAAAGATTGATGGTCTTTTGGGCAAAAGTGGTTGTGTTGATAAGAAACAATATGAAAATTAGCTTTTTCATGGGGTTTGGGATAAGTTTTGAGATTGAAAGATATGCAAATTGATTAATAAAATCTTGTTATAATACGCCAAATCTTGTAAAAATGTTGGATTTGGAGAATTATAGGTTCAAAACTGAATTTCTATTAAGTAAAAGGCTAATTATAAACTTTAAAATGGCAATAATCCTCTGTTTTTCAATTAGTTACAAAATGTTTTCATTATCAATTTCTCCTACTCCACATAATCCAAATCCTTGCTAAAGGTCTCCTCCACCTGCGAGGTTGCCCACAAAGCGGCAGCGAAACAAATTACGCCCATAATCATGGCGGAATTTAACAATCCGTAAGACGGAATTAAGGCTCTGAAACCCAAGGTAATCGGAATCAAGGCTCCTCTCACAAAATTAGGTACGGTTGTGGTTACAGTGGCTCTGATATTCGTTCCAAATTGTTCGGACGACATTGTAATAAAAACTGCCCAATACCCCCCAAAAAAGCCCAGAACCGAGCAAAGAATGTAAAAATTATTGGCTGATATTCCGAAAGCGTTTAGATAAATTACTGTGAAAATTACCGCCATTCCTATAAAAATATACACCGTTTTCTTTCTACTTTTTAAAATTTGACTGACTAAGCCACTCAAAAAATCGCCAATTGAAAGTCCTGCGTAACAAAACATTATCGTTTTCCCCCCCGATATTTCGCCTTGCACATTTAGGGCTTTACTCATTTCGGGAGCAACCAAAACCAAGATTCCAACCACATACCAAACGGGTAAGCCAATTAAAATACAGTAAAAATATTTTGTAAAACGCTCTCTTTTCGTAAACAGACTAAGAAAATTACCTTTCTCCACATTTTTTTCAACATTCTGAAAAAGTAAAGATTCAAATGTTCCGAAGCGGAGAATCAAAAGAAATAATCCCATACCTCCACCAATAAAATAACACGTTCTCCACCATTCGGGGTCTTGGCTGTATCCGCCCACAACTGCCGCTGTGACCGCTCCCAAAGCACCCGTACCCGCAATGAGCAAAGCTCCAATTCCTCTTTTTTCTCGTGGTAACGTTTCGTTCACGAGTGTGATTCCTGCTCCCAGTTCCCCCGCAAGCCCTATTCCTGCGATGAAACGAAGAATTCCGTATTGAGATAATGCACTCAAAATTTCAGTATCATTGATAAACCCGTTCAACGTATTGGCAGTTGAATACATTAAAATTGAGCCAAAAAGTACCGATTTTCGCCCTTTTTTATCACCCCAAATTCCCCACAAAATTCCCCCAATCAACATTCCAGCCATTTGAATATTGAACAAAGTCAGTCCTTGCGTGAGTTGTTGAGCTTTGTCTAAGCCCAAACTGGCAAGGCTTGGATTGCGGACTACGCCAAAAAGAATAAGGTCATAAACATCCACAAAATAGCCCAAAGCAGCTACGGCAATCAGAATTTTAGCGTTTTTTGAAATGATGGTATCGGTGGAAATTGGAATGGTGGTCATAATTGTGTTGGGGTTAATCCGTGGTCTAATTATTATCACCACCTCGATAAAACTTGCGTGCGGTGGGCATCAATTTTTAAAAAGATAAATAATAAAATCGAAAATGACCAGAGCGATGAGCCTCCGTAACTGAAAAAGGGCAAGGGAATTCCAATAACGGGCATTAAGCCGATGGTCATGCCGATATTTACCATGAAGTGAAAAAACAGAATGGAGACAACACCGTAGCCGTAGACTCTTGCAAATCGGGATTTTTGCCGTTCTGCCAAATAAATTACTCGCAATAAAAGCCCTAAAAATAGCCCTACGACCAATAAACTTCCCGCAAAGCCTTCCTCCTCTCCAACGGTACAAAAAATAAAATCGGTTGATTGTTCTGGCACGAAATCAAATTTTGTTTGTGTTCCTTGCAAAAAACCCTTACCCACCAATCCACCCGAACCAATGGCAATTTTGGCTTGTCGAACATTATAACCCGTTTTCTTTCGGTCAAAATCTGGGTCAACCAATACTTTAATACGATTGCGTTGATGTTCTTGAAGGATATTATTTACCGCCCAATCAACGCCCGTAACAAAAATAATCATTGAAATGGACACGCCAATAATCATGAAAATATTTCGAGTTTTTCGTTCATAACGGGGTAATATCCAGATAATTAACCCCGCTAAAATGGCAACGCCAACGAAAATTTGCCAAGTTGGATAAATTAATGACAATACAAAAAGGACAATCACACTTAAAAACGATGCGGGATAAACCCCTGGTAATCCTTCACGATACAACAAAACTATAAATCCTGTAAAAACCAATGCCACGCCCGTTTCATGGGAGATTAAAATCAATATCGGGGGAATTAAAATAAGCATCGCCACGTTAAATTGGTCTTTGAAACGAGATAAATTAACCATAGGCGTGCTGATATATTTTGCCAGTGCCAGAGCCGTTGCCATCTTCGCAAACTCGGCGGGTTGTACTTGAAAACCACCAATCCGAATCCATGAGTTTGAACCTTTTATTTCTGCTCCAAATACTAAAACTGCCAATAACATAAAGATAAAAAATCCATAAATAAAAAAGGCGGTAGTTTCATAAAAGCGATAATCAATTACTAAGATTGCGATTATTAACAATACAGTAGTGCCAATCCAGATAAGTTGTTTACCTGCATTTGTGTCAAAAAAACCCGCATCACCAATCCAGAGCGGGTTTTCGGGATTATAAATGGCTGCATAAATGTTCAACCATCCCATCAATACGCATACGACGAAAATGAGAACGCAAATCCA
>JAYVRF010000043.1:0-10053 GCA_043756925.1 Arcicella sp.
AAAGAAATTTATTAACTATCAACTTAAAGAGGAGATATTTCCCTTTGAATTATTGGACGTTGAGAAGACTTTGAAAGTACAGTTTAACGCAAATGTAAACGATAAAATCATTGCGGTAAACATGGCAGGACGAATCGACCGCATGGACAGAATTGATGGAAATCATGTTCGAGTAATTGACTACAAAACGGGAAAAGTAGAAGCTAAGGACTTGAAAATCAGCCTTGAAGACCTTGATATTGATTTGTTAGGGAATAAAGATAAAGACAAATTCCGACAGTTGTGGCTCTACAAATACATGGTTTTGAAGCAAATGGTTTCCGTTAAGGGCTTAACCATCGGAGGGCGGAAATTAGAAGAAACCGAAAATACCGTAACCGCTGGTATTTATTCTTTCCGAAACATTGACGAAGGACTTTTACAACAAAATATAGCTTTCCACGAAGGCGAAACAATTCACGATTTTATTCATCAATCGGAACAATATTTACAGCAATTCGTACAAGATTTAATGAATCCAGAAAAACCTTTTGAAAAACGCAAAGACCATGAAAATTGTGGTTATTGTGATTATCGACGAATTTGTGGGCGGTAAAAACCCTCCCTTTTTAGGGAGGGTTGGGAGGGGTTTTGTCGCTGATTCATAAGTTTAGATTTATACCAGCCTGTACTGACAATGCTCTTTGAAAAGTTTTAATATCATCACTTTTCACCCAATTGTTCAAAGAATGTTGTCCAGAACTTTCAATGTAAAAATCCCATTTTCGAGCGAATTGATAGCGAAACCCGAGTCCTGCACGAAGTCCAAAAACGAACTCTGATGCGTTTTGGAGGTGATTTGTGTCATAAAAGACTACATTTATTGTATTTAATGGTCTAAGAGACGATGTCCCTGAATAAAAATCTCTTGCAACAAAAGAATAACTCGTTTGTCTTTGAATTACCAAATCAGCTAAAACATAAATCTGGTAACTATATTTTTTCTCTTTTTTCTTAAATTTTGAGAAGAAATCATATTTAAAATTTATACAACCTGACATTGTTCTCATAGATTGTGGCGAAAAAAATATTCTTCTTACTGTATCTAACTGATTTGGAACTCTTACTGGTGCATCTTGGAAATATGATATAGGAATATCAATATTTCCAAAAGGTAATTCTGAACGATAAACTTGATTTTGTCTAATTAATTTGATTGTAGGAATTTCAAGGGAACTACTCGATCCTGGTAAACTTATTCCAGCAGTACCAAGAGTTATATCCGTTTGACTCAAATGCTAATCCAGCACGAGTTTTTTTATTCATTTTCCAAGCAATTCCAATTCGTATATTAGATCCACGTTCATTTGGAAATATTACTTTATTGTTTTTATATTCACCCATGTCCCAAAAGTTCCATATTTGTCCAAACCCATAAGTTATTATCGGATGTCTTAAACTAAACTTACTACCATAATCAACAGAATCCGCTTTAAAAACCGCTTTTTTATCAACCATATTCTCCTCCAAAGCCATAATCTTATTTTCATTTTTCTTTTGAATTTCACCAGATAAATTATCGAAAATCAATGGTTTAGGCTCAATAATTTCTAATTTATTATCTGTTGAATAACTCAGAGGTTCAGCCAATTCATTACTAAAATTTGATAAACTATCTACGATTATCAAGGGCTTATTTTCAATTGTCGATGTTTTAATAAGTGCTTCGTGAGAATTCAAGTCTTGCATTAAATGATTAATTTCGCTATTGATAGAATCTATACTGACACGAACTAATTGGTTGGATGTTTTAATACTGGCAGGGTTCAAAGTCCTACCAGCGTTCTGCAATGCGGCTATTTGTATTTTCCTGTTGCTGCGAGTATCTCCACTGACCACCTCCTGCGACAATGAAACTGGCGTATTTACGTCTGCAGTTACTTGATTATCGACAAAATACCACATTCCAAAACCCGAGATCAACAAAAGCAACGTCGCCAAGGAAACATATCTCAACCAAATTTTCGGTTTCTTTTCTTCCTGTCTAATCGTGTAAGTATGAATACCCATCCAAGCATCCAAAGGAGGTATAATTTCCTGATTTTCAAAGGTTTCTCTGAAAATTTTATCTATTTTATGTTCTTGATTATTTTCCATTTTTATTATTCGGTAAAATTCATGATACAACTTGACAAACAAATTACATTCAAGAATTTATGGGCTTAGTCATGCCTTGACTGCTCAATTTTCGTTGCAAAATCCGTCTCGCATCGAATAAATTTGACTTTGATGTTCCTTCTGAAATCCCTAATTCTTGGGCAATTTCACGATGTTTCAAACCTTCAAAAACATAGAGATTAAAAACTAATCTATACGTTGGAGGTAGTTCTTGAATCAATAAAAGCATTTCTTGGAAACTCAAATCGCTCAAAATATCATCATCATTTTCTATCTCAAAAACCTCTTCAAAATCTTGTAGAGGCATATTTTGCCATTTTATTTTCGTTCTAAAATATTCCAAAGCCGTATTAACCGTTATCTTTTTCGCCCATCCTTCAAATGAACCATCGCCTCTAAACGTTTTGAGTTGATGATAAATTTTGATGAAACTATCCTGCAAAATATCCTTCGCCTCATCTTTATCCGCAGCATATCGCAAACAAACGCCGTACAATTTGGGCGAGAGTTCTTGATAAATCTTCTCGAAAATGAGATGATTCCCAGCTTGAAATTGTTGAGTATATACGGTGAAATTATTGGGCATAAACATTAGAAATAGCTACATGGAATCGGCTTCAAATATAAGAGGAATTTTCGGGAGGAAAGGTTGGGTGAACAGAAAATTATTCGTAATTATTTACCATTATGAAACGAAAATTGAACCTAAAATAAGCCATCAAAACCCATACTTTCGCCACAATTCAGGCATTTCAACTTCAAATTGGATTAGCTTTTTTGTTACAGGATGATTTAGGGAAAGATGATAAGATTGTAAGAAAATACTTCCATCGGGTGAACTCCTTTTATCGCCATATTTCAAGTCTCCCAGAATGGGAATTCCGATTGCGGATAATTGTGAACGAATTTGATGAAAACGACCCGTAAGTAACTCAATATCAAGTAAATGATACCGCTCAGAAGACTGAATAACTTTATAAATCAACTCCGATTTTTGACTACTTTTGACTTCTTTCCCAAATGCTTTTGAGAGGTTTTTCTTGGAATCTTTCAAAAGCCAATGCGTCAATTTTGCTTCATTTTCAATGGTTTTATTGGCAACAATTGTTCTGTATTTTTTGGTAATATTTCGGGTTTGAAAATCCTTGTTGAGTTGTTTAGCGGAAAGTGCTGTTTTAGCAAAAATAACTAAACCACTAACCCGTTGGTCGAGACGATGAAGCAGATAAAGGATGGGGCGTTCTTGAGTAAGAAGTTCTAAAAGTGAAGGCGTATTGTTTTTGTCGGGTTGCGTTGGAATCCCGCTGGATTTGTTCACAACGATGATTTCTGAATCTTCAAAGACTATTTGATAGGGTTCCATAAATTTATAAAAGGTAAGATTTGAAGTTTAAAATAACTCCAAATCTTACCTTTTTTTGTCAAACATCTAAAATGGATATCTAATAACTACCTATTATTTTTTCTCAAAATCACGATGATTTGCCATTTTAAATAGCTCTTCTTTTGGTAAAGATTTGAAATATTCGTAAGTAATTTTTAATCCTTCCGACCTTGAAACTTTTGGTTCCCAGCCCAACAATGCTTTGGCTTTTGTAATATCGGGTTTACGTTGTTTTGGGTCGTCGGTTGGCAAAGGCAACGAAATCAATTTCTGATTTGTACCCGTCAATTTAATAATCTCTTCGCCAAATTCTCTAATCGTAATTTCATCTGGATTCCCAATATTCACGGGTTGAGCATAATCTGATAATAATAAACGATAAATTCCCTCCACCAAATCATCAACATAACAAAATGCACGAGTCTGTGAACCATCGCCAAACATCGTCAAGTCTTCTCCACGCAAGGCTTGTCCAATGAATGCAGGTAACACACGCCCATCATTCAGTCGCATACGAGGACCATACGTGTTGAAAATTCTGACAATTCGGGTTTCCAAACCATGGTAAGTATGATACGCCATCGTCATGGCTTCTTGGAAACGTTTTGCTTCGTCATAAACCCCACGAGGACCAACTGGATTCACATTTCCCCAATATTCTTCGGGTTGAGGATGAACGGTTGGATCACCGTAAACTTCTGAGGTTGAGGCAATTAATACTCTCGCATTTTTCACACGAGCCAATCCCAAACAATTATGAATACCCAAAGAACCCACTTTCAACGTTTGAATTGGAATCTTTAAATAGTCAATCGGAGAGGCTGGTGAGGCAAAATGCAGGATATAATCCAACTCGCCTGGCACGTGAATAAACTTTGAAACATCGTGGTGATAAAATTCAAAATTAGGCAATTTGAATAAATGTTCAATATTTTTTAAATCACCCGTAATCAAGTTGTCCATCGCAATTACGTGGAAACCTTCTTTAATAAATCTATCGCAAAGGTGTGAACCCAAAAAACCCGCTCCACCTGTTATTAATATTCTTTTCATCATTTTTAATTTGAGAATTTGGTAATTTAAGTATTTGAAAATAATTCAAAAATGTAAAATCATTTTCGAAGAAACACATTTTCAAATGTTCAAATTTATTTATTTTATCACTTCACGTCCGATTGAATAATACGTATATCCTTTCTCCGCAATTTCCCCTAATTCATACAGATTACGACCATCGAATATTACTTTATTTTTCAATAAAACATTCATTACTTCAAATTCTGGTGTACGGAATTGGGGCCATTCGGTCATGATTAAAAGTGCATCTGCATCCTTTAAAGCTTCATAAGGTCCAGTGGTGTAGGTGATTTTATCGCCTAAAATTTCTTGAACGTTTGGCATTGCCTCTGGGTCGTAAGCCTTGATGGTTGCTCCTGCCGCCAAAAGTGCCTCAATATTATACAAAGCGGGTGCTTGACGAATATCGTCAGTGTATGGTTTAAAAGCCAAACCCCACATCGCAAACGTTTTTCCTTTCAAATCTCCTCCAAAATAATCGTTAATCATGGGCATTAAACGAGTTTTTTGATTCTCGTTTACCTCCATAACGGCTTGCAAAATTTTGAATTCGTAATTGTTTTCTTTTGAGGTTTTCTCTAACGCTTGCACGTCTTTTGGAAAACAACTTCCACCGTAACCAATACCCGCAAACAAAAATCTTTTACCAATACGTGAGTCAGTTCCGATACCTTTTCTGATGTCATCAACGTTTGCTCCTACCCTTTCACAAAGGTTAGCAATTTCGTTCATGAATGTAATTTTTGTAGCTAAAAACGCATTAGCGGCATATTTTGTCATTTCCGCCGAACGTTCATCCATAAAAATTACTGGATTTCCCTGACGAACCAGCGGAGCGTATAACTTAGTCATCATAGCCTTTGCTTTCTCAGATTTCGTACCAATTACCACCCGATCTGGTCTCATAAAATCCTCAACGGCAACACCTTCACGCAAGAATTCTGGATTAGAAACTACGTCAAATTCAACTTTCGCATTTTTTGAGATGGCAGCATAAACCTTTTCAGCCGTTCCAACTGGCACGGTACTTTTATCAATAATTACCGCATAATTTTCTAAAAGAGGTCCCAAATCATCGGCAACTTTCAAGATAAATTTTAAATCCGCCGAACCATCTGCTCCAGGAGGCGTTGGTAAAGCCAAGAAAATTACTTGGGCATCTTTGATTCCTTCCGAAAGTGAAGTTGTGAATTTCAATCGCTTTTCATTTGAATTACGAAGGAATAATTCCTCTAAACCAGGCTCATAAATTGGAATGATCCCGTTCTTCATTTTTTCTACTTTCTTTACGTCAATATCAACGCAAATTACTTGATTTCCCGTTTCGGCAAAGCAAGTTCCTGTTACTAACCCCACATACCCTGTTCCGATTACTGCTATTTTCATACGTACACAATTTTTACTTTCTTGAAATAGTTATAGTTTATTTTACAAAAATAAGGATTTTTCATGGTGAAATCTAAATTCATAATTTTAATGTTGAGGATATTTTGTAAAGTCATTAAGTGGTTATTTTACAGGAGAAAGAAAAGAACGGAGTTGGGAGAAATTATTCAATCTAATTACTAAAAAGATTAATTTTCTGAATATAGTTTTCCCATCTGCTTTTCTTCTGTAACCTTCAACCATTTTTATCCGTTTCTGCCTAAAAGATTGCTCAAAACTCCCTCCTTCAAAGCATAATTAGAAACTTTAATCTGTTGAATACCAAAGCGTTTCAGTACAAAATCTATTAAACAAACCCCTACGACAATCATATCAACCCGCAATTCTTTCATGCCTACAATTGCCATTCTTTCTTCATGATTTTTAGTAACTAATCTCAAAAATGAATCATAAAATTCTGTAAGTGGCAATTCAAAAGAAATTTGTGAAGGTGTAGGTAAATATCCGTAAGTTTTCATGTAAAATAAATCAATCAAAGTCTCAAACGAACCCGCTGAACCAATCACGCACACAGGAGCATATTGATGGACAGCGTTGGTGAGAGGCAGTAATTGTTCTTCTAAATAGTCCCGTAATGCTCCAATCGAACGGGGTGAAATGGGGTCTGAAATCATAAATTTATCCATTAAACGTTGCCCGCCAATTTCAAAACTTTGTTTATGCATAATTCGATTTTTATCACAAATAATAAACTCAACCGAACCTCCGCCAATGTCCATAATCATAGAAGTTTCAAGCCCAATGTCCATGCCCAATTTCACTCCTTCATAAATCAAAGTGGCTTCTTCATCACCCGAAATTACTTGAATTCTGATGTTTGTTTCATTAAAAACTCGCTGACAAAATTCATCGCCATTCTTGGCATTTCTGACGGCACTTGTAGCAGTTGTTATGACGTTCTCATTCGTAACACCTTCTTTTTCAAATACTTGCTGAAAATATTGCAAACCTTTTATGCCTCTTTGAATCCCTTCCTCGGTAATAATATCAGATGAAATTCCGCCCATTCCTATTTTTGCAGCATAACTTTCTTCAAGAATGGTTTTATAGTTTATGCCGTCTTGCTCAACGATTAACAACTGAAATGTATTCGTTCCTAAATCAATAATTGCTTTCTTTATCACGTATTTTTCGTTGATTGTGATTTACCTTTGTAAACACAAAGATAGGTCAATGTTTTGATGTAAAAATGAACGAAATCACAGAAGAAAAAAAAATTCTTATTACAGGTATTACTGGATTAGTTGGCAGTTTCACGGCACGACATTTTCTTAAATCAGGCTTTCAAGTTTCAGGTTTAAAAAGAGCAAATAGCGACTTATCATTATTGCAAGACATTGAAAATCAGATAGTTTGGCATGAAGGAGATATTTTGGATATATTTGCTCTTGAAATTGCTATTGAAAATGTTAATTGCGTTATTCACGCCGCTGCCATCGTTTCGTTTGCTCCAAAAGACCGAAATAGAATGTTTAAAACTAATGTGGAAGGGACGATAAATGTGGTTAATTTATGTTTGGAAAAGAACATCAAAAAGTTATGTTTTGTTAGTTCAGTGGCGGCTTTGGGACGCAAAATCCCTTATAAAAATCTTGATAATCATCTTATAAAAATTGATGAAAAAGCCACTTGGGAAGAGAACGAACTGAACTCTAACTACGCCAAAACTAAGTATTTAGCCGAAATGGAAGTTTGGCGTGGACAATCGGAAGGACTTAATTCCGTTATCGTAAATCCATCAGTCATTTTGGGAGAAGCAGATTGGAATAAAAGTAGTACACAATTGTTAAAATATGTTTACGACGAACATAAATTTTATCCAGAAGGAAATCTAAATTATGTTGACGTTGAAGATGTTGCTGAATGTATTTATCAATTAACAACTTCGAGTATTTCAGATGAAAGGTTTATTTTAAGTGCTGGGCAAATTACGTACAAAGATTTTTTCGAGAAAGTTGCACCAAAATTTAACAAAAAAGCCCCTTCTACATTGATAGGAAAGTCATTGACGGGTATTATTTGGCGTTTGGAAGTTATTAGAACTTTTTTTACGGGAAATGCCCCTTTAATTACCAAAGAAACAGCTTTATCGTCAAGTCATTGCTTTGAATACTCTAACGATAAAATCAAAACAACCTTGAATTTTAAATTTAAGGTTTTGGAAGATAGTTTAGACAGAATTTGTAGAAATCTCTTGCAAAAATTGTATCACGATTCTCCAGAATCGTAACATTCTAATTACACGATTCCCCAGAATCGTAATACATAACAATCCATTAGCACAATTTTGCGGCAAATAACTAATAATCAGGGGTTTTGGTAGAACAAAAGTTTATTATTAAATTAGCATAAATCAGTAAGTAATCACCAATAAACATTTATTAGAAAGAAGAAAATATAAAGTGTTCTTTTACTAATTGCTCACCAATGATTGGTAATTGATAACTGGTAATTGATAATTATTAACTGTTAATCGAAACACCCAGCCCTAAATAAACAATGATGGAACAAGATTTTGAAGACCGTCGAGAAGAGACATTACATTCCGTGAAACGTTTTGAAACTATGTTAAAATGCATGGAAGCGACTTTTTTTGACTTGGATACCTACGAAATAATCGTGGAACATTATATGGACGAAGGGAAAATTGTTGATGCCATGAACGCTTGTGAAGTGGCACTCGAACAATATCCTTATTCTTTGGAGCTTATGCTTTGCAAGGCAGAATTGCTTGCTAATCAGGGCAAACACGATGAAGCACTCGAATTGATTGATAAAGCTGAATTATATAATCCTTCTGATACTGATATTATTTATCTCCGAAGCACAGTTTATAATCTCAAAGGCGACTATCAAACTGCCATTGAAATGCTCACTGAAATTTTAGACATTGCTGAGGATAAGGACGAAGTATATTTTCATATCGGTTTAGCGTATCAAAGTTGGGGGAAAAATCATAATGCCGTTGCCGCTTTCAAACAAGCCATTGAAATAAATATCAAGAATGAAAATGCTCTGTATGAATTAGCAAATAGCTTAGATGATATTGGTAAATTAGAAGAATCATTACCTTATTACCAACAATTTATTGACACTGACCCTTATTCAGAAAACGCTTGGTATAATATCGGAATTGCGTATTCTAAGTTAGGAAAATTTGAAGAAGCTGCTGACGCATATGAGTTTTCAGTAGCAATTAATGATAAATTCGCTTCGGGATATTTCAACTTAGGTAATTCTTATATGAACCTGAGCAATTGGTCAAAAGCGGAAGATGCTTATCGCCATTGTCTTGAATATGAACATATTACGCCCGAAGTATATTGCTGTTTTGCGGCAAGTATTGAACGTCAAGAACGGTTTTCGGAGGCAATTCATTATTATAAAGATGCCATAAAACTTGATCCAAACTGGGACGATGGTTATTTTGGCGTTGGGGTTTGTTTGTGTGAAATGAAACGTTGGTTTGAAGCAATTCATTTCTTGAAAAAGGCACTCGTTTTGGATGAAAAGAATGCGTATTATTGGTTAGCGATTGGGGATGCAGAAACGAGTATGGGTAACACTGTAACGGGTATGGAAGCCTATCAAAAATCGGCAGAATTGGAACCAATGAATCCAGAGGCATGGATAAAATGGTCGGTTGTAAATCATGAGCAAGGGGATTATGAAATGGCGGCAGAATTGATGCTGTCAGCCATTGATCAAATGCCCGAAGAGGCTGAATTATATTATCGTGCCTCCGTTTATTTTATTAAATCAGGAAGATATAAAGAAGCCTTTAATTACTTGGAAACAGGTCTGGTTTTGAACTATGATGGTCACAAAATTATGTTTGAATATTTTAAAAACTTGGAGACTCAGAAGGCAATTTTTCGGATTATTGAGCAGTATCGGTAGTAAGGATTAGGGATTTGTTACTGGGAACTTGGAACTGATTAACAAAAAATACTAAAAGAAAGAAGAGAGCATTTCGAAACCGAAATGCT
>JAYVRF010000044.1:0-9989 GCA_043756925.1 Arcicella sp.
AAAAAAAATAAGAAATAATCCCCAAGTCTCCTGTAAACCCCTGAGTTACACCATACTTAATGACCATAAAAAAATCACGAATCCCAATAAAAATACCCCTAAAACAAAACCAAACAACCATAAACTACCTAATTAACAACATAATGTAAAAAATTAAGTACCTACAAAAAAAAAATATGATAACAAATCTTAAATGGTACTACACACTACTTACATCATAAATTAATCATAACCTTTTAAATATTTGAAATAGAATGTGAATTATTAGGTGGTAAATATTAGCTTCCTTAGTAGTTGGCGGCAGTTTATGGAATATTAAGTGTAACGTGAAATCATGATTTTTGTAGAACAGAATCATGATTTCTTAAAATATATTTCAACTATTTATGTACTTTTCAACATGTTTACAACTTAATTTTTATTTATAAAAGGCTATAACTATCTTATTATGTGATAGTTATAGCCTTTCAAATCATTCACCTAATCAACTTTTATTTTACTTTCCATCTCCCCAAACCCAAGCACGTCCTAACTCTAATTCTTTTCTTAGATTTTGCTTAATAAAAAAATCACGGGTTGAATAATAATCTAATTTTTTTGCGGGAATTGTTTCAGTATTTGCCAGTCCGTAAAGCATCATTGCCGTGTAACGAACAGTGTTTATCATCTCATCTTTTTTCACCAAATCAAACTTATCACAATTGGCGTGATAACAACTCAATGCTTCGGGTGCAATGCCTCCAATGGGTGATGCTGTCGGGATTCCTTCTAACATAAAACTCTGATGATCAGAGTGTAAGCCCGCTTGATTGATGATATTGTTTTTATAAGTAGGCTCAATTTTCTTCATAAAATCACCCATTTTTGTAAACATCGGTATCATCTCTCCACGTCCAGATGTGTTGAAACCATTCGCATTATTTGCCATGTCGAGGTTTATCATAAAGACGACCTTCTCAATTGAATTATTCTTTTTGCACTTTTCAATCATGGCTTTTGAACCTAACAAACCCTCCTCTTCACCCATAAACATGACAAACTCAATCGTACGTTTTGGTTTCAGATTCAAGGCTTTGAAGGTTCGGGCAATGTCCAAAATTGAGAATGAACCGAGTCCGTTATCTAAGGCACCTTGGGCTAAATCCCAAGAATCAAGATGACCACCAATAATAATTTTTTCGTTACGAAGTTTTTTATCACTTCCCTTGATAGTTGCAATGACGTTTCGGGATTTTATTACTTTACTAAAATTCTTCATGTCAATCATTGCCAATAAATTAGGTTCATCGCTTATCCAAGCTCGAATTTGCGTACCACTTTCGAGTGACACGCAGACCGCAGGAATTGAAATTAAACCTCCTGTTACGGATGCCGTGCCTGTAAGCAATACATTTCCTTTGACGGTATTAACAAAAATCACCCCAATTGCCCCGTATTCAATCGCTAAGGCTGTTTTTTCAGAACGATGCAGGTTTCGAGTACCTTTAATGGGTGGTAATAATCCAATATTTACCATCGCAATTTTACCTTTCAATTGCTCCTTAACCGCTTGAAAATCAGGTTCAAGACCGTTGCCAACGTCCACAATGTCGCCTTTGATTTTTGATTCTACGGGAGTCATGGCCAAAGCAACAACTTCAAGGTCTTGAAAATTATCACTTTTTCGTGGAGCAATTGCCAGCGTAACCGTGTCACGTGACCAGGCTTCCACTTGAAAAGGTTGATATTTTACATCCTTTATTCCATAAGATTTTAGCAAATTAAAGGCATATTCTTCGGCACGTTTCCCGTTAGCACTTCCCGTTAGACGGTGTCCAATCGTCTTACAAGCATCACCGAGGGTTTCATAAGCACGACTATTAGCGAGAACTTCATCATTTATTCGATGAAAAACCTCAATCAATTCATCATCTTCACTTTGAACTGGCAAGTATGCGGCGGTTGAAATAAGGAAAATTAAGATAAAAATTCCGTAAACTTTTGGTTTCATTTTTAGGGTTTTGTAAGTAGGAAATATCTTGAAATTTACGAAGAAACTTGGTATTTGGTTGTATAGATTAATAATAATGAAATGAGCAAAAAAGTTCAAATAATTGATATTCAAAAGGTTGGTTCAATAATGTACAAATGGCTGTCATTACGAGCGTTATGAAGCAATCTGTTAGTTTATTGGCAGAGGGTTTAAAGCTCATTTCCATAAATCACACAGATTGCCTCGCTACGCTTGCAATGACAGCCATTTATACATTTTAACTCACAAATATTTCATTCTATCAACCCAACTTCCAGCCATCACGATATTTACGAGCGACAAATTGGTTAGCATAATCGAAATTGGTGATGTTCATATTCTTACCATCCCACAATAATTTTTTACGTCCTGGATATTTACCTCCACGACCTTCGCCTTCACGGTATTGGAAGCTACGGATTGCTATATTTCCCATCAAAATCATCTCCGTCAAAGGTCCTGCAAACTCAAAAGGTGAACTGGTTTCCATTTTTCCATGTCCAGCTTTACACGCCTTCACCCAATGATAATTGTGTCCATTTGCTTGATTTTCAATGCGATAAAGTTTTGGTTTAACCGCTTTTACTTCTGCACTTTCCATTCTCGACTTTGGTAATAAGGTCGGATTTTGGTTGTACAATTCATTTGCCATTTTACCTTTTGTGCCTTCGTAAATTACGCCATTTGTCCAAAGCGGTTCATCGCCCCACTCGGCTGGAATGTCTGGTTTTATTCCTCCATCGTACCAAATAATTTCAATTGGAGAATCATTCTTGGCGGTTTTAGGATATTGAAAAGTAACTTTTGAAGAAGGAGGGCAACTATCTGGTAAATATTCAGGCACCCAATCTTTCGTATAAATTGAACTCACACTGCATTGTACTTCGGTTGGATAAGTCAAAGCCAAAACCTTGAAAACACCGTCCAACAGGTGACAGCCCATATCGCCCAAAGCACCTGTGCCAAAGTCCCACCATCCACGCCATTTGAATGGGTGATAGGCACTTGGCACAAAATCACGAGAAGGAGCGGGTCCAAGCCATAAATCCCAAGGAAAATCCGTTGGAATATCAAATTTGCCCGTTGGCGTGGCAATTCCTTGGGGCCAAACGGGGCGGTCTGTCCAAATATGCACCCGTTTCACCGTTCCGATTAATCCTGCATCAAACCATTCTTGCAAAACTCTCCGTCCATCATTCGACGAACCTTGATTACCCATCTGCGTAACGACCTTATATTTTTCAGCCGCCTCAGTGAGCATTCGAGCCTCCTTAATGTTGTGCGTAAGCGGTTTTTGCGTGTAAACGTGCTTACCTAATTCCATTGCTGCCAAAGTTGCAGCGGCATGATGATGGTCTGGCGTTGAGATAGTTACGGCATCAATATTGTTCTTTTCTTTCTCCAAAGCCTCCCGCCAATCTTTATATTTTTTGACGTTTGCGGGTAATTGCTTCAAGGTATTTGCTGCTCGTCCAAAATCCACATCAGCAATGGCAACAACGTTTTCTGTTCCTTTGTTATAAGCCAACAGACAGTCAGATTCGCCTTTTCCACCCGCTCCGATTGATAAAATATTGAGTTTATCGGAAGGAGCAATGAAACCTTTACCCCCCAAAACATGACGAGGTACGATGTAAAAACTACCCATAGCTAAGGAAGTTTTCTTAATAAAATCTCTTCTTGAGTTATTGTTTTCAGTCATTTCTGTTGATAATTATTTAGATTTATTTCTGTAAATATACATGATTACAAAGAAATCCATACACTAATTTGTAATGATTTAATCGTATTTTTACTTTGTAATCTTATATTTGTAAAACCGCATTTTAACTACAATCTACTTATGAAGGGATTGATTTTTATTTTTTGTTTATTTCCACTTAATTTTACTCCATGAAAATAGAAACCCTTGCCATACAAACCACCCTAACACCCGATGCCAATGCGGGTGCGGTTGTTGCTCCCATTTATCTTTCTACCACGTTTGAACGTGAAGCGGATGGGTCGTATCAACACGAACACGTTTATTCACGGGCGAGCAATCCGAACCGACAACAATTAGAAAAAAGCCTTGCCGTATTAGAAAATGGTGCAATTGCTTTGGCTTTTGCCTCGGGTATGGCAGCAACAACTGCCTTGTTTCAAGCCTTAAAATCGGGTGACCATATTCTTGTTCCTGATGATGCTTATTATTCCACGGCGGTTTTAGTTACGGAAGTTTTTGAACAATGGGGACTCTCAATGACGAAGGTTGATATGACTGATTTAGAGCAAGTTAAGCAAGCTATCCAACCTAATACGAAACTGATTTGGGTTGAAACACCTTCAAATCCGCAGTTGAAAGTAACTGATATTGAGGAGGTTAGTAAGATTGCTCATAGTTTGGGAATATTAGTTGCGGTGGATAATACGTGGGCAACGCCCGTAATGCAAATGTGTTTGGACTTGGGGGCGGATATTGTCATGCACTCGACCACAAAATACTTTGGCGGACACAGTGACGTGTTGAGTGGAGCATTGATTTTTAAGGAAAATAATGCGTTATCCGAGAAGATAAAAACGATTCAAAAATTAACTGGAGGTGTGCCTTCTCCCTTTGATTGTTGGTTGGTTTCGAGGGGAATAAAAACCTTGCCTTTGCGAGTAAAAACACAGACGGAAAACGCTATGAAATTAGCGGAATATTTAAGTAAACATCCAAAAATTGAGGTAGTTCATTATCCAGGATTGACTTTGCACCCACAACATAACGTAGCTAAAAAACAAATGAAGGGCGGTTTTGGGGGAATGTTATCCGTACAAATAATTGGAGATGCCAAAAATGCCATGACTTTGACGGGCAAACTAAAACTCTTCACAACGGCTACCAGTTTGGGTGGGGTTGAGAGTTTGGTAGAACACCGTAAATCAGTAGAAAATCCAGAAAGTCCTTCGCCCGAAAATTTGCTTAGAATATCGGTTGGGATTGAAAATATTGAGGATTTGATTGAGGATTGGCGGGTGGCTTTGGGGTAGGGTTTGTGGAATCGCAGTGGCGAGCCGCACGGATTGAACCGCAGCGGCGGACCGTACAGATAAAATGGTGATAAAAAGATTAGATAATTTGTGCAAGTGAGACCTGCACAAATTATCTAATCATCTACTCCTCCCAATCAAAACTTCTTGCCACTGCCTTTTTCCAATAATGAACCAAATTATCTCTTTTTGCTTCTTCCATGTTTGGTTTCCATGTATGGGCAATTCCCCAATTTTGTTTTAAATCGTCTAAATCTGTCCAATATCCTACTGCCAAACCTGCGGCGTAGGCGGCACCCAAAGCGGTAGTTTCAATCATGGCTGGACAAACGACTGGTACTTCCACCAAATCCGCCTGAAATTGCATAAGCGTCTGATTTACAACCATCCCACCATCCACACGAAGCGAAGAAATTTTAATGCCAGAGTCTTTTTCCATGGCTTCCAAAACTTCCAAAGTCTGAAATGCGGTTGCTTCCAAAGCTGCTCTTGCAATGTGAGCTTTATTTACGTAACTCGTTAATCCCGCAATAATTCCACGGGCATCCGCTTTCCAATAAGGAGCATACAAACCCGAAAATGCAGGGACAACATAACAACCGCCATTATCTTCAACGGTTTTCGCCAAACTTTCTATATCTGAACTCTTTTTAATGATGCCCAAATTATCACGAAGCCACTGAACTAAAGACCCTGCAATGGCAACTGAACCTTCCAGAGCATAATTAACTGGCTGATTTCCAAACTGATAGGCTACGGTTGTTAATAATCCGTGTTTGGAAGGCATTATTTTTGTTCCCGTATTTTTCAACATAAAACAGCCCGTTCCGTAAGTATTTTTGGCTTCTCCTGGGGCAAAACAAGTTTGTCCGACCAAGGCAGCTTGTTGGTCGCCTAAGTCTCCCGCAACGGGTACGCCCGCCAACACACCACGAGCTTCACCGTAAATTTCGCTACTTGATTTGATGGCTGGCAACATCGCTTTTGGAATATTCAAAGTTGCCAAAATTTCATTGTCCCAAGCCAACGTTTTTAAATCCATTAATTGGGTTCGACTCGCATTTGTTACGTCCGTAATGTGGATTCCGCCATCCGTTCCGCCCGTCAAATGCCAAATGACGAAGGTGTCCATATTACCAAAAATGGCGATTCCTTGTTCGGCATCTTCTCGTAAACCTTCCACATTTTCCAGTAACCATTTAATTTTCAGACCACTAAAATAGGTAGCCAAAGGTAAACCCGTTTTATCCCTGAATCTATCTGCCCCACCTTCTTTTGATAATTCCGAAACCATATTTCCTACACGGGTATCTTGCCAAACGATTGCATTGTAGTAAGGTTGCCCCGTATTTTTATTCCAAACAACCGTAGTTTCACGTTGATTTGTGATACCAACTGCCGCAATATCGGTGGTAGAAAGATTGGCTTTACCCAACGCTAAACCAATCACTTCTTGGGTATTTCGCCAAATTTCGTTTGTGTCATGTTCAACCCAACCCGCTTGTGGATAAATCTGTTTATGTTCCTTTTGTCCGACCGAAATCTGATTTCCCTGTTTGTCGAAAATAATAAAACGAGTACTGGTTGTGCCTTGGTCGATTGAGCCTATGTACATGAATGATGGTTTTTGGGTGAATGATTCGTAAAGATATAAAATATCATTAAAGCGAGATAATTTATGAGGATAAGATGTTAAAATGGTCAATAAAAAAGCCACGCTTCTTCAAAAAACGTGGCTTTTTAGTCAAAAATTCAACACATTATTTCACCTCCAAAACCTTAAATTCCGTCCGACGATTGGCTTGGTGTTCTTCTTCTAAACATGGAATCCCATCGGCACATTGGTTAACTAATTGACTTTCGCCATACCCTTTTGCCACAATACGGATAGGAGAGATTCCTCTCGAAATAATATAAGAAACTGCTGATTCTGCTCTTCTCTGTGATAGTTTTTGGTTGTATTCAGACGTTGCCCGAGAGTCGGTATGTGAGCCCAATTCTAATTTAATATTTGGGTTATCAACTAAAATTTGTGCAATTTTATCTAATTCTGGTGAAGCATCACTTCTGATGTCTGATTTATCTAAATTGTAGTAAATCGGAGCAATACTGAACGTTTTGGTTATATCTCTTCCCACCTCTGGTTTAGTCATTTTTATACTGGCATAGAAGGTAGTATCTGTTTCTGCTTTGGTTAATTTATCTACTGGAACGGACTTTCCAATCATCGTAAAAGGCTCACGTTTGGTGAAATATCCCTTTTTTTCAGTAACTATGGTATAGGTCTTTTCTTCGTCCATTTTCACCTTCCCAAAAGTACCTTCCCCTTTGGTATAAACCTCCTCAATCGCTTGATTGGTTGAGTTGTCAATAATAGCAACTTTTACAGAATCAAGGGCTTGACTTTTATCGTCCGTAATATTCCCCGCTAAAAAATAACGAATTGTTTTCTTTTTCGGTGGCTCAACTTTCGCAATTACTGGCGGTGGAACTTCGTATTTTTTACCAGGTTGCGTATTTTCGTAGTAATAAATATCGTCATCTCCTTTTCCAGAATCACGATTTGAGGCAAAATATCCTTTGGTTGAATCAATGGCAACTAAACCAAAATCATCAAAGCGAGAATTTAAGGGAATACCTAAATGTTCAACCTTAATTTCACCGTTTACACGAGTGGCTGTAAATAAATCTAAACCACCAATCCCAGCGTGTCCATCCGAAGAAAAGTACAATTTTCCATCGGCTGAAACGTAAGGAAACATTTCATCGCCAGGCGTGTTAATGTCGGAACCCATATTGATGGCTCTTCCAAATCTTCCTGCGTTGTCAATATTGGCACGATAAAGATCTATACCGCCTTTTCCACCCGAACGATTTGAACTAAAATATAAGGTTTTATTATCGGCAGAAAACGATGGCGAACCGTCCCAAGCCAAAGAATCAGACACAGAAACCATTTCGGGTTCCGACCAAATGCCATCAATGTTCTTAGAAATATACAAATCTACATCGGGTGAAGCGTCTGAGCGTTTGCCCGTATTTCCTCTTGCAAAAACCATCATTTTGCCGTCTTTTGAAAACGTTGGTGTTCCTTCGTTGGCATTGTTTTTGAAAATAGCCGCACTAAAAAGCGTAGGCGTTCCAATTTCTGTGGGTGTATTTAATGATGCACGGTACAAACCCAAAAATGGCAAACCATTGTTTTTGTAGATAATATCCTTGCGTGAAGCCGTAAAAATCAATTCATTCCCCTGCGGAATTGGAGCAAATTCAGTACCCGTAGAATTCAAACTCATCGGTTTAATTTCGATGTATGTTTTGTTGTTTGCCAAGGCTTCAACTTCGGGTAGAAGGTCAATTTCTGTTTGAGCTTTGTTCTTTAATTCTTTACTTGGAATGCCTGAAAGGTATTTTTCCAAATTTTCGCTTGCCTCTTTATACTTGCCTTGCATCTTTTGGGTTGTTGCCAAATGATAACGCAAGTCATTCTCTTTACTACCAGAAGTTAGGGCTTTCTCATAATATTCCCCTGCTTGAATCGGACGATTTGAAAGTCGGTATGATTCTGCAATCAGATAGTTAGTTTTACCCAATTCATAGCCAGCCACCGATGATTTTTGTAATTCCTTAATAGCCAATTCATATTCGCCATTATCAAATTTTTTCTGACCTTTTTTGAAAGATTGCAAGGCGGAATTACAGCTATTTAGCAAGACAATTGCTAATAGAAATGATATAGAAGTACGCAATTTTTGCATGAAAGTATTTGTGTTATTTTCTAAATTTCAAGGAAGTTTTTACTTTGAACAAAGGCTTCCTTTCCCTAATTTTTTAATAATTTATGAATGTTTCGTTTTACTAAATACGTCAAAATCAGCACGATAATTAAAACGATAAGCCCTTTATCGGTATGATTTTGAATAAATAAAATGGGGTCTTTTTCCCAAGAATATGCCATTACGGCAATAATTAATAATTCTGAAAAAATAAAAACCTGCAAGATTCCAACAATTACAGAAAGCAATGACGGTCTTAGGTTCTTAAAAGGTTTTTCTCTTTCAGACATTATTTTAGAAGAAGAAACCGCCCACTCTTATAACTATTGGACTACCATACGGGGAAGTTCGTTCATTATAGTTTAAATTATACAAAGCAGATAATTGAAATCCACCGAAACCTACACCGATACCAGCCAATGCTTGAACATCATAATTAATGGAAAAACTTCCTGATGAAGCATAATATTTTTGAACTTCTGCCTGTAAAAACGCTCCAGAGAGAATGTTTTCCAATAGATGTAAGCGGTACTGTCCAAATAAACGGGGTCCATATTGATTTTGAGCATCTATTCCTCTAAACTTAAAGTACTGATAATCAACCGCTAAACCTACAATTAAATCATTAGTAGCTTGATAACCCATCATTGGCGAAATTCCAACAACGGTTGGATTTCCAAATTGCAATCCTCCAATTCCCCCACCAAATTTAAGTCGCTGACGGAAGGATAAATCACGGACATCAACGGGTTCATCTAAATCACGAACGGAACTATCTTGTTTTATAACGATGGGATCTTGAGCGTAAGTACTTGTATATGAAACGATTGATAAAAATAAAAAGAAAAGTAAATTTTTCATTATTGTGATTATTTTTGTTAATTGTATGTCTCTGTAAACGTAAATAAAGTACATTTTCTTGCAAGATACTAAACATTCTTTTTGGGGATTGGATTGTTTTATTTTATCTTAATTTATCCACCTTTTCCCGCAACTAAACATTCTCAAAATTTGTTACCTTTGCTATAATGATTAGGCCCAATCTTCGTGATTAGTTTTACGGCAAACCTAATCGCCATTCCATAGATTCATGAATATTACTGAAATCCAAAATCACAACAATACTCCATTCGAAGACCTTGACCCAAAGCGTTTTATCATCATTAAAGGAGCAAGAGTTAATAATC
>JAYVRF010000045.1:0-9971 GCA_043756925.1 Arcicella sp.
TTTCAATTTTAGTTTATCGTGATAGTAAATTGTTTGGATATCATAAAGTTAAGGTTCAAATAAATTCACGAGAAGATTCGTTTTCAGCTAATCCAACCATCAAATCTGAAAAAGCCGAATATAATATTTTTATTTATGCCTCAAAGAATGACAAAGACTCAGTTTTAATAACTTCCCGAAAAAATATTGTTGCAGGAGATTTCTATGTGATTTATGGTGATTCTAACGGAAATACTCAAAATGTAATTGATTATTATTCAGAAAATAAATACATCAGAACTTTTGGTAGATACAATCAAGACTCCCAAAAAGATTATTTATCGAAGGATACCACTTGGTCAGTGAATGAAAATTATTTTATTCCAAGAGTTGGGGCATGGGGTACAATGCTTCAAGAAATGATTACTGACAAATATGGTATTCCTGTATGTATTATTACGGGTGGAGGACCTGGGATGTACCTTGATTTACTCATGGATAGAGAAGGAACGGGGCTAAATCCTGGTGGTGTTTATAATTCTTTTGGTTATCGAATCAAGAAATCTGGTTTGATTAACAACATTAAAGGTTTTTTCTTTTGGCATGGGGTTTATGAGTTGTTCAGTAAACCAAATCCTATTGAGTATGATTCAAAACTAAAAAAATTGATGGGTTATTTCCAGAAGGATTTTCCGAATGTTCAACAATACATTGTTTTTCAAAGTGGAATCGTCAGGTTTGGTCTGAATGATAATGCAGGTGCATTAATTAGAGAGTCTCAAAGAAGTTTAGCTCATTTATTTCCAAAAGTTATTCCTTATGCAGTTGAAGGTTTGCTCGGGTATGACGGTGTACATTACACAAAACAAGGATATGCAAATTGTGCCAGTGAAATGTTAAACATTATTGAACCGATATTTTACACAAAATCTTCTAATTCAAATCCTTTATCACCAAATCCCCAAAAAGTTTTCTACACTGACAATTCTCATCAAAGTATTAAAATGGTTTTTCAAGAAAATCAACAAATTGTTTTGGGAAATGATACAACCATTAGAAGTAATGGTAAAAATGTGAATTTATCCTTAAAAAAGAATTTTTTTCAAGACGAAAATTTCTCCAAGAGTATTGATATTCAAGAAATTATCAGTAACAAGAATACAATAATAATTTCAAGTCAAGTAGGCTACAAAGCAAAAAAACTGTCTTATTTGCCTCCTTTTCATGGGGCTTATGCAGAAGATTTTCCTGTTTTTTTAGGCCCTTACATTAAAAATAATTTGCAAAAGAGAGCTATGGCTTTTAATGCGATTAGAATCCAAGAACCATTGACAAAACCTGCGAATTTAACGGCAACTGCAATGATTAGTCAAATAAAATTGATTTGGAATCTACCACAATTTCCTGCAAATTCTCAACTTTTGATTGAACGTAAATCAGAAAATGAGAATACTTACCAAATAATAAAATCGTACAAAACCAATACCACTGAATTTACGGATGTTGGACTACCGAGCTCAACTACGTATAGTTATCAATTGAAAGTTGTTTCGGATTCTTCAGAATCGGTATATTCCCAGATGACATTGAAGACGTTAGAAAGTCTGGCGAAACCTAAATTATCTTTGACAATTTTATATAATAATAAAATACAAGTTTCATGGGGGAGTGTCACAGGGGCAGAAAAATATTTGATTTTAAGAAGATTAAAGAATACAAATCAATATTCTGAATTGTTAAATTTGAGTGATAATTCAGTTAGAACATTGATTGACAGTACAGTACAACCCAATCAAAGTTACGTGTACAAGATTATTACAACAAGAAGTCCATTTGAAACGTCTTCTGATTCTATTGAAGTTTCAACTCCCGCATTATTGACAAAACCTGAATTATCTTCAACGGTTTTGTTTTATAATTCGTTAAAGATTTCTTGGAAACCAGTTATTGGGGCTATTTCTTATCAATTAGAAAGAAAATTAGGTAACGAAACCTACAAAAAAATTGCAACTCTCGATAATAAAATTACTGAATTTATTGAAAAAGATTTAAAGGAAAATTCCAGTTACATTTATCGCTTAAAAGTATTTGGAGACAAAACAGAATCTTTGGAAAGCATAATTACAGTTCAGACTTTGGCAGTTTTGGCAACGCCTGAACTTTTACAAGATAATATAAATCATGAAAGTATAAAGTTAAAGTGGAAGCCGATACCTTTTGCGAATAAATATATCTTAGAACGGCAAGCACGGGGTGAAACCAACTTTCAGAAAATTTTTGAAACGGATAATCTCTTAGAATTTTTAGATGTTAAATTAAAAGAAAATACTGTTTACTCTTACCGTTTGAAGGTTATTAACGCTTTTTCAGAATCTCAGTATGCTAAAATTGATATAAAAACTCTGGCAATTCTTTCAGTAAATCTTGAAGAAAGCAATCTATTCAAACTTTTCCCAAATCCAACGAATGAAAAGCTAACAATTTCATTCACAGAGCGAATTTCGGGTAATTTATCATTTGTTGATTTAGTAGGAAAAACGGTTTTTGAACAAAATTTACTAAACCAAAAATTGGTTGAAATAAATGTTTCTAACTTCAAAAAAGGTATTTATCTTGTCTTAATCAAAACGAATATAGAACTTTACTGCCAGAAAGTAATTATTGAGTAATTGTACTTCGATTTTCCAAAATCAAGGTTCTAATTTTAAAACTAACCTTAATGTCATTTTTACAAGCAATTCTCCTTGCCATAATCGAAGGAATCACTGAATTTTTGCCTATTTCATCCACTGGTCACATGGTTTTAATGAGTTCTTTTCTTGGAATCGAAAAGGATAAATTTACAAAACTTTTTGAAATTTGTATTCAGTTTGGAGCAATTTTAGCGGTTGTTGTACTATATTGGAAGAAGTTTTTTAACTTTTCAAATTGGCAATTTTATGTAAAACTCCTTATTGCAGTAATTCCTGCCTTGATTTTTGGAAAATTATTCAATGATTTAATTGATGAACATTTAGAAAACCCAGCTTTTATTGCCACCGTTCTTTTGGTTGGCGGAATTATCCTTTTATTCGTTGATGGATGGTTCAAAAATCCGATTATCCATGATGAAGCTGACATTAATAACATTAGTGCAATCAAAATTGGTTTATTTCAATGTTTAGCCATTCTTTTTCCAGGATTAAGTCGGAGTGCTGCCACAATCATTGGCGGAATGCAACAACGTTTAACCCGCAGTCTTGCCGCTGAATTTTCTTTCTTTTTGGCTGTTCCAACAATGGCTGCGGCAACGGGTTATAAACTGTTGAAATTTATAAAAGAGGAGGGAAGTATATCGGGAGAAGAATTGAAATTATTGGGAATTGGAAACTTAGTGGCATTCATTGTAGCGATTTTAGCCATTAAATTCTTTATTAATATTTTGAGTAAACATGGTTTTAAGTATTTCGGAATCTATCGTATTATATTGGGTATCAGTATCTTAGCGATGTTAGCAATTGGGAAATTTTAATGGATACAAAAGAGAATATATCGCCAATTGTTGAAGAAGGCGAATTAATATTAATTGATAAACCACTTCGTTGGACTTCATTTGACGTAACTAAAAAAATGAAATTTGCGGGTAAATTCAAAAAAATTGGTCACGCAGGAACGCTTGACCCGCTTGCAACTGGGTTACTTATTTTGTGTACGGGTAAAATGACTAAGCAAATTGATAGTTACCAAGCCCAAGAAAAAGAATATTCTGGAATATTGGTTTTAGGAAAAACAACACCATCGGTTGATTTGGAAACTGATTTTGATGCTGAATTTCCGACAAAACATATTAATAAAGAAATGATAGAAAATGCTTTGAGACAATTTAGGGGCAATATTTTACAAATTCCACCGATTTATTCTGCCATTCAAGTAAACGGAAAAAGATTATATGAATTGGCTCGAAAAGGAATTAAAGATACAGATATTGAAATAAAAGCACGTGAAGTTGAGGTTTCCAAATTTGAAATTGATGATACAAATTTTCCCGAACTCAACTTTTCAATTGTCTGTTCAAAAGGTACTTATATTAGAAGTTTAGTGCGTGATTTTGGGTTGGCTTGTGGTTCAGGTGCTTACATGAAAGTCCTCAGACGTGAACGAATTGGAGAATATAATGTTAAAAATGCGCTAACGATTGAAGAATTTATCAGTAGTAGAAATAATGATTAGCGGTTCGCCGTAAGATAGAAAATGAACGTTTATTACGGAATTCAAGAATTTAAGAAATTAGAAAATGCGGTGGTAACCAGTGGCACTTTTGATGGTGTGCATTTGGGGCATCAAAAAATTTTAAAACGGCTTAATGAAGTAGCTGAGTTGACAAACGGAGAAAGTGTTGTTATTACCTTTTATCCGCATCCAAGAAGTGTAATATCGCCTGATAATCAGATAGTTAAACTCCTTTCAACGCTTGAAGAAAAGATTGAATTATTAGAGAAAAGCGGGGTCAACAATTTATTAATTATACCATTTACCCGAGAGTTTTCGGAACTTTCTTCCGAAGAATTTATCCAAAAAATCTTGATTGAAACCATTGGAACCAAGACCTTAGTCATTGGATATGACCACCGTTTTGGCAAAAATCGTGAAGGAGGATTTGATTATTTGAAATTAAATAAAGAAAAATATGGCTTTGGAATTGAAGAAATTTCTCGACAAGATATTGAAAATGTAGGGGTAAGTTCGTCAAAAATTAGAAAAGCATTGCAAGAAGGTGATGTGCCGTCGGCTGATCATTTTTTAGGAAGAAATTATTCTTTATCGGGCGTAATCGTGAAAGGAAAGCAATTGGGAAGGACTATCGGTTTTCCAACGGCAAATATTCAAGTACGTGAAATTGCAAAATTGATTCCTTCAGATGGTGTTTATGCCGTGAAAGTTTATTACAAAGATGAGGCTTTTGGAGGAATGTTAAATATTGGCAATCGTCCAACGGTTGATGGCACGTTCCAAACGGTTGAAGTAAATATTTTTGAATTTGACCAAGAAATATACGGCGAAAAATTAACGGTTGAATTCTTGCAAAAAATTCGTAATGAACAGAAATTTAATGGGTTAGATGAATTGAAAACGCAGATTGCAAAGGATAAAATTACTTGTACGGAAATATTAAACTTATAATTTGCAACAATTGCCAGCTATAAACTGCCTACTTTCTCTTCTCTTCTTTTACATCAATTCCTTTTTTGGAAGAATACTTTGAACGGTCAAGAAAATACACATCAAGAATGGCTTTTGGACGGGCAAAATATTCACGAAGATTAGTCTTATAAGCCGAAGATACATCCTGAGCTGCAAAAGCAACGGCATCAATGCCCAATTGATTTGCCAAAAATAAAGCCCTTGCATTGTGAGAAGGCTGTGAAATAATGGTAAATTTTGATTGGTTAAAAACTTCCTTGCACCTGATAATAGAATCATAAGTCCGAAAACCAGCAAAATCTAAAGTCATTACATTTTCTGGAACTCCCATAGACATTAAAGCCTTTTTCATATCGTTTGGTTCGTTGTAAAAAACGGAATCATGATTTCCACTCAAAATTAGGAATTTAACTTTCCCTTCTTTATAAAGTCTGGCGGCTGCCTCCATTCTATATCGAAAAAACATATTTTCCTTTCCGCCATGAACTGCTTTTGTCGTGCCTAATACAAGTCCCACATCGTTTGAAGGCATATTTCCAATAGTGTAGTAGTTTTTTTCTTCCGTTGAAAACACAATCCAAACATTAGCCAAAAGCACACCCATCAGCGTGCAGAAGCCGAAAGCAATAGTCCATTTTGTGAATTTTTTGACGTATTTAGCAAATTCAAATGGTTTCTCCAACGATATTTCTAATGTGGTTTTGATGTTTCTTTTCGATGTTTAATTTTCGTTTTTTTAAACTTAGTATCTCAATATTTGATATTCGATAATTGATTTCGATGTTCGATTTTCATACATCGAAAAACGAACATCGAAAAAATAATTTTAAAATAATCCTAATTGTTCACCCGTTCCAGCATCACTTAATTCTGGAAAATCAATTTCTTCGGGAGCAACTAACTTCTTTAGTAGTTCCATTTCAACCACAACTGCATTCTCTGATTCGCTTGCATCCGAAGCTTTAGGTTCGATAACTCTTGATGCTAATTGTTTGATATTTTGAACAATGTATGTCGTTAACTTGCTTCCCATTGCCTTCCAGCCTCTTATTTCCGTTATTTCATCAACATTCATTTCTTCTTTAACCACGGCAGAATTTTTATCTTTTTTGTAAGAAACCTCAACTCTTGGGTAATTATCAATCGTCGCAAACATTAGTTTCGACCCTTTCTCATCCGAAATAAACAAGAATTTTTTATCAATTGTGGTAGTTTCTACCCTGAACCGCTTTGCATAATACAGTTTTGAACCCCCATCAAAATAAACTCCCGTGATAATACTTTCAGGAATAAATTTAGCAATTACCATGATGTCCTTAATTTCATAACGATTGGTTAATTCAAAATTGGTTAGTTCGTATTGACCGTCATTGTAAACTACCAATATAGCATCTTTCGCATCAAAGTTACCCAAATAACGACCATGCTCATCACGATTTAATCTGCCAACGTTCTCATCATAATAGATATCTAAACCACCCAAAGTTGAAACACCCGCTGATTTCTGGATAATTTTTCTGATGGGATATTTAGTCAAAACATTTCCCATCGAATCACGCCCTTTGATTAATAAACCTTTAAAATCAAAGTCAAATTGCTTAACACGTGCGGTACAAGATGCCGTCAAATTAATCTGAATAGTTTCAGCTTCACCATTTTCATTGGCGGTAAAGTACAAAATTTTCGATTTTGGATTTCCAATGGTTAAATCATATTCACGGTCACGGGTAACTGCCGTAACTTTAAAACGTTTAATGTATGAAACCCCCGTTTTTGCATCAAAATAAACTAAATTATAGACTTTACGGTCATCATTTTTCTTGAAAACAGAAACATAAATAATGTCTTTGCCCACGAAATTCTTTTCAGAAATTTTAACAACCATACATTTTCCATCTTGGCGAAAAACAATTATATCATCAATATCTGAACAGTCTTCGATAAACTCTTCTTTCTTCAAACCGTAACCCACGAAACCATTAATTCTATCAACGTATAGTTTTTGATTATTGGCAGCCACAACACTGGCAGAAATGGTATTAAAATTTTTAATTTCAGTTTTACGCTCTCTTCCTTTGCCGTGTTTCTTCAAAATTTCCTTGAAATATTCAATTGAGTAACGAATAATATTTGCCAGATTATCAAGCACTTCCGCTAATTCTTCCTGCAAACGTTTCATCAATTCATCCGCTTTGAAGGCATCAAATTTAGAAATACGTTTAATTCTAATTTCTAATAATTTCAGAATATCATCTTCAATAATTTCACGGTAAAATTGCGGTTTGTAAGGTTCTAAGCCTAAGTCAACTGTTTTTATTACGTTTTCAAAAGTTACACATTCTTCAATATCACGATAAATTCTATTTTCAATAAAGATTTTCTCGAGTGAACTGAACAATAAACGTTCCATTAATTCATCTCTCCGAATCTCCAACTCACGTTCTAAAAGTCGAACCGTTTGTTGTGTACAGGTTTTAATAATCTCCGAAACTCCCACAAAATGGGGTTTATCGGCAATAATTACGCAAGCATTCGGGGAAATTGAAATCTCACAATCCGTAAACGCAAAAAGGGCATCAATCGTAACGTCAGGGGAAACTCCTGCGGCTAATTGTACTTGAATTTCCACGTCTTTTGCTGTGTTATCAATTACTTTTTTAATTTTAATTTTACCACTATCATTGGCTTTTATGATAGATTCAATCAAATTAGTAGTCGTTGTTGAAAAAGGTATATCCTTGATAATCAACGTTTTCTTATCAAATTCTTCAATTTTTGCTCTAACTCGAATTTTCCCACCACGATTTCCATCTTGATAATTTGAAACATCAACGTATCCGCCCGTCAAAAAATCTGGGAATAATTCAAAGGGTTTCCCCTTTAGAATATTGATGGACGCTTCAATTAATTCTATGAAATTATGAGGCATTATTTTCGTCGAAAGTCCAACTGCAATCCCTTCAACTCCATGTGCAAGCAACAACGGGAACTTAACGGGGAGCGAAACGGGTTCACGTTTGCGACCGTCGTAAGATAGTTGCCATTCTGTGGTTTGAGGATTAAAAATTACATCTCCTGCAAATTTTGATAATCGAACTTCAATATAACGTGCTGCGGCTGCTCCATCTCCCGTACGATAATCTCCCCAATTTCCTTGACAATCGAATACCAAATCTTTTTGTCCCATATTCACCATTGCATCGTTAATGGAAGCATCTCCGTGGGGATGATATTGCATGGTTTGTCCGATAACGTTGGCAACTTTATTGAAACGACCATCGTCCATTTCCTTCAAAGCATGGAGAATTCGACGTTGTACGGGCTTTAAACCGTCTTCAACTGCTGGAACTGCACGTTCAAGAATTACATACGAAGCGTATTCCAAGAACCAATTTTCGTAAAGTCCTGCAACGGCAACTTGCTCATGGAGAGCTTCTTCGGGGGGTAAATTAATGATATTATCTTCTAAATCTTCTGGCTGGGTTTCGTTTTCCATCGGCAATTCTAATTCCTTCTGTTTTATAATTTAATGGTTATCCGTAAAACGCTTTTACGAACAATAGAACCCTAATTTACGAAAAAAACATGAATGAAAAAATTTACCAATCTGAAACATTATTGAGTAGTAATTTTGTATTTAGTTGGATAATAAATAAATCGATTTTTGGAGTTTTGGAGGATGCCGACTTGATATTCATTATTGGGCATGGCATCAGTCATAATGGAAGCATAAAATCCATCTGTAAAAAATTGACCAGTTTTAAGGAACATACTTTTGGAATTTCTACGATGGTTAGCAGGGCTGATGAATGTATTTTTTAAGGATTTTAGAATTACGAATACGTTACCATTTTGAGGTAAATCAAAATTATTAAATTCGTAAATATCTCGAAAATTAGAATTAGAAATATTAAATTCCAGTAAAGAATCTTTTTGTATATCTATCTGATAATCAATTGTTTGTGTTGATTTTAATACTTCTAAATTAACAAGTGCATCCGTCAAATCACTTTTAGGGAAAATACTAATTCCATTGTTAAAAGACTTGTCTAACATTGGTTTAATGTTGTTATTAAAAGATTTATCATTTACAATTGAAATGTTATTTAATTGATAATTTACCGCATCGGCTTCTTGTGAATTACGTTGCAATGTAAGTATTTCGTAATTTGAATACCAATTGAAAATGTTAAATAAAACCCCGAAAATTAAAAACATAATCCCAACATCACGTTTGAATTTTAATGATTTGTAATGAAGAAAAGTAACGTAAAATAAAACTAACGCAATCACGGAATTATGCAAATATCTATTTTGAAAACCAGCTTCAATTGAACTCCAAGAACGGCTTAGCGCAACTAACCCTGCCGTAATTGATAAATATAGAAAACAAGCCAATAAAAAAAGGTTTTTTTGGGGAAAATATTGTTGAAATTTTGGTTTAATTGTCTCAAAAAAATGATTCAAGATTAACTTTAAATTTAAAATCGCTAATATTAAAAAAATGATTAATCCTCCTAAAATTGTTATTAATACTTGAAAACTATTTTTGAAGAAATCGTGAATAAATCCACCAAAAAATCCACCAAAACATCCAATCAGTCTAATTGGGTCACTTAAACTTCCGCCGATGTTAGAATTTTGAGCGGTGAAATACCCGTAAAAGTAAAATCCTGCAATAATAATCATTAACCCAATCCATATAATCAAATGCTTGTATCTTTTCTGAAAAAACAGCAAAAGTCCTCCCACTCCGAAGCCAAAAAGTCCATTCCCATGAGTAAACGTCAAAACAATTATTAAAAGGATTG
>JAYVRF010000046.1:0-9888 GCA_043756925.1 Arcicella sp.
TTAGTAATCAGATTATTAGCTGGGTGGATTTTGATAAATACTTAGATTTGATTAAACCCAAAAAGTATTCAATAGTACAAATTGTATAGTAGTATAAAATTTCATTTAAAATATTCCGTGACATTCTCAAGGATATAAACAAGAATGTTAAATAGATTTTCTATGATGTATTTGTCTAATTTTGATTTGTTTGATGATTTAAAATTAGTAGATAGATTTGAACGGTAAAAAGGAATGTGATGAAGTGAACTATAATTGGTGTAAACCGTATGACTGATGTGATGAGGATTATAATTCATGAATGGACGAATAGTATTTACCCACTCAGCGATGAACGAATGCTATTCGTCCCTACAAAATCGCTGAATTGAAATGGTTATTACTTCTCATAAACATCACTTAAAACCAAGGCATTATCAACCTCCGCAACCATTCTTAACATTGAAATAGGTTTTGATTAAACAGAATGATTAATATTGTAGGTAGTTTTTAGGAAAAATTGTAAATTTCAGAAAAACTGTTTAACTGATATAACTTTTTAACTCAAATGGAAGAAGAAAAAAGTTTTGGGCGTAAATTATTAGGATTCTTTATTGAAGAAGACACTACGCATACCCAAACGCAAACTACCTCTACACCCACTCAGGCAGGAACGCCTCCGAGGGTGCAAGTTCAACAAACCGTAGCCGTTCAAAATGCTTCTGGAACGGGCGTAATTGATAAAAAGTTTGTGGATCATTTTGTGTCTATGTTAGAAAATTCCAATCTGAAAGGTCCTGATTATTTTGAATATATGCAGGCTTTGAAAAGTTTAGCGGGTTTGGGACTTTCGGAGGATAAGCAATACCAGGCAGCTTGGGCGAGTTTCAAGGCGATGGGAGGCATTACGGACGTTACGGTTTTAACAAATACCGCCAATCAATACGTTGGGATTTTGGATAACGACCGTCAGAATTTCTTGAAAGATGTTGATGTTGCGATTTCTCAGAAAGTAGGCGGCTTGAAAAATGATTTGAAGTCCACGCAAGATGAAAATGAATCAATTGCCAAGCAAATCATTGATTTACAAAATCGTATCAATGGTAATAATGAAAAAATTACGAAAATTACGACCGATATTTCAGAACAAAGCTTGAGGATTACGAGTAACAAAAGCAACTATGAAATCACTTACAGTTCTTTTGTAGAGCAAATAAAAGGCGATATTACGAAGATTTCGCAGTATTTGAGTTGAGGAGAAGAAGGAGAAATGGATGCAGGAGGAAAGGAGGAATACCAACACTCATATAAACGTCCTCGCTTGTACGCTGAAAGGTGTCCACACTCACGAAACTAAAAATTTAACCAATTAACAAAATAAAATTAGACAATGGCAGATTTATCACAAATTGGAGGGGACGGTCCTCAAAAATCCTTTTGGAGTAAGCCAGAAGGCATTACTTCTTTGCTTTTCTTAGCCGCAGCGGGAGCTTTGGGGATTTATTATCTTAATCCTATTTTAGAATTCCTGATAAAAGTTACTTCAAATACGCTCTATTTAGCTGGACTTTTAGGCGTTTTGGGTTTATTGATTTTCTTAGTTACGAGCAAAGATATTCGTACAGCCGTATTCTTTTTGTTCAAAACGATGATGCGTAAAATTGCAGGATTAATTGTTCAACTTGACCCGATTGCCATCATGAAAATCTACATTTCTGATTTACGAGAAAAGAAGGAAAAAATGTCTGGACAGATTGATATTTTGGCGGGTCAATTGTTGAAATTGAACAAGAAAATTCATGAAAATAATGATTCCATCAAAGCAAAATTTGCCGAAGCCAACAAGGCAAATTCTATGACGGATAAGCCTGGTATGAGAGAATCAGCACAACTTGCCACCATCGAAGGAGCGGGTTTGCAGGAGATGAACGAAAAATTGCTTCCTTTGCAAAGAAACATGAAAACGGTAATGGGTTTTATGGAGAAAGTAGCTTCTTCAGCAGATTATATTATTAAGGAAACGGAAATTAAAGTTAAGTTGAAAGAAGCTGAGTATGAGATAGTTAAGTCGTCTTCAAACGCCTTGAAAACTGCCATCAGTATTTTCAAAGGCAATCCAGATAAGAAGTTTTATTTTGATGAATCAATGGAATATATCCAAGATGATATGAGTAAAAAATTGGGCGAAATGAAACGTGCGATGGATTATTCAATGGATTTTATCAATTCGGTGGACATTCAAAATGGTATTTTAACCGATAAAGGACAACAAATGTTGGATGCTTATAATCAAGGAGAATTTAAATTGATTACCTTAAATGCTCCTTCTGAAAAAAAGATAGAACTGAATCCATCGAAGGATTCTAATTATAGGGGTTTGTTGGATTAGGGGATATGAAAAAAGCCGTTTCAAAGTTAGTTTTGAAATGGCTTTTTTTATAAACATGAATTTACGCCGCCGCTTTTAATTTTAATAAATAAACATTCTTTTCTGTCCAATTCAAATAAGGTATATTATATTGTTCTAATGCTGAATAAATATCAGTAGCAACTTCACCCACACTATTATTTAAAATTATTAACCCCTGAGTATTAGGACGGTTTAATTTCGTATCTTCAAGCATCCATATTGAACTCTGTACAATATCTTTTCGAGGATTATTAATTGCTCTAACAGCAGTTTCCTCTCTTTTTTTAATCTTTGGTAGAGTGAAATCAAATTTATGAGTAAATCCGCTTTTCCCAGTAAATAATGTGTCTTTTACAAAAACAACATCATTAAGCTCAAAGAAATCGCTTACATCTTCTGTAAAAAAACTCTTTACTTTTGGTTCACTTAACATAAACATATCATCAACTGATAAAATAGCTTGAATGAGCCTGTGCTTAACTTCTGGATACCTTTTTTTATCCGTTTTAACAGAGATCTCTTTACCTCCATTTACTCTTTGAAGCCCAAAAGATCGAAGTATCATGTTCAAATCCTCTGAACGTTTGGCACTTTTACCTACATCAAGACCGCTTAATTTAAGCTCATTAATAGTATTTCCTCCATCAGACAAAGTAATTTGTTCCCCTTCTTCTTTTATATACAATTCAATCATATCATTTTTATGATTCAAGAAAGGCGTAATAATTTCATACCACCCTCCTTTAATCTCACTAATAATGAGACCTTGCCTTATCCATTCCACATACGAATCTACTAAATATTTCATTTTATAAATTTTACAAAAGTATTATAATTCTAAGACTTTACGGATTTTAAGTTCTTCTACATTACAGTATTTAAAGAATTTCTGTACTTTTTCATACAAATCATCTTGTAATGTAATTCCGATTTCTGGAAAGCTCGACAGAGGTAATGCCCATTTCTCTCCACATCCTTCAAAATAAAAGTGTATATGATCCTCCTTATTAAAAACATAATTTTCGAAACCCTTAAACATCGCATCGGGTACTTGGTCAGGAGGGTTTTTATGATTACCATTAAGGTCAAAGCGACGAAGAATAAATATTTTTTGATACCTAACTTGAAAAGTAGCTTTTCTGACGAATTCGTTGGCATTATTTATATCTGCCATAAATTTTATTCTACCTGTATCATTTTGCAATTCAATCATTATATCTTCCCCTTGAATTGGGAAGTTTACAATAATACCATCAGCTTGATATTTTTTAAGTTCAAAAAGCTGATTAACCTCTATTTGCGGTAAATTCATTAAAAAGAGTGGTTATATTGCATATTGGATGATTATTTATATAATTTTAAAACAATAAAAATGATTTTTGTAAAGATGTACACTTTTCTGGGAATATCAAATTGAATAAATTTAATTTCCAATTAATATGTCTGATATTCATCAAAAATCTTTCCATCAAGTGAAGAACGTTATTCAGTTTAAATATATTAATTAAAGCCTTAAAGTAAATTAAAAATGTAAAATTCAGATAACAATCTTAGCTTACTAATTCCTTAATTTTACCCCATGAACACAATACTAATCCTAAATGCCCAAGTCGTCAACGAAGGTAAAATCGAAGCGAAAGACGTTTTTATTAAAGACGGTTTCATTGATAAAATCAGTACAGATTTGTCTTATTTACAGGCAAATAAAATCATTGATGGCAATGGGAAATATCTCTTCCCAGGCGTAATTGACGACCAAGTCCACTTCCGTGAGCCTGGACTCACGCACAAAGGATGTATTCATTCTGAGGCCCGTGCGGGCGTTGCTGGAGGGGTAACAACCTTCATGGAAATGCCCAATACTGTTCCGAATGCCCTAAATCAATCGCTTTTGGCAAATAAATATGAGATTGCGGCTCGCACGTCATTAGCAAATTATTCTTTCTATATGGGAGCATCCAATGACAACATTGAGGAAGTTCTGAAAACCAATCCAGCAGATGTTTGCGGCATCAAAATTTTTATGGGTTCGTCCACTGGAAATATGTTGGTTAATAATGAAAAAACCTTAGAAAACATCTTCTCAAAAAGCCCAATGTTGATTGCCACGCACTGCGAAGATGAAGCAACGGTGAGAGCAAATACTGAAATCTATAAACAACGTTTTGGTGATAATCCACATCCAAGCGTTCACCCCGAAATCCGAAATGTGGAGGCGTGTTATAAGTCGTCTTCAATGGCAGTTGAGTTGGCAAAACGACACAATACTCGCTTGCACATTCTGCATATTACCACGGACGAAGAAACGTATTTATTTAGAAACGATATTCCCTTAAAAGAGAAAAAAATCACCTCAGAAGTCTGTGTGCATCATTTATACTTCGATGCCCGTGATTATGAAACACTCGGCAATCAGATAAAATGCAACCCCGCCGTAAAAGCTGATAGACATAAACAGCAATTATTGGCAGCACTTTTGGATAACCGATTGGATGTAATTGCCACCGACCACGCCCCGCATACCTGGGAAGAAAAACAGAATCCTTATTGGTCGTCGCCATCGGGTTTGCCAATGGTACAGCATCCCTTAAATATAATGTTAGAATTTTATCACGAAGGCAAAATTTCGTTGGAAAAAATCGCTGAAAAAATGGCTCATGCGGTGGCAGATTGCTTCCAAGTTTCAAAGCGTGGTTACATCCGTGAAGGCTATTGGGCAGATTTGGTTTTGGTGGATTTAAAAGACAAAACAACTGTTTCGAAAGACAATATTTATTATCAATGCAAATGGTCGCCTTTGGAAGGAAAAACCTTTAATTCAAACATTACACACACTTTTGTATCAGGACATTTGGCTTTCGAAGAAGGGATTTTTAATGAAAATGTGCAGGGGAAAAGGATTTTGTTTGAGCGATAGATATTTGTTAATAAAATAGAATATGTGATGGATTTACCTATTGAAAATATAAATTGCTGAATAGTATTTCTTTACTAAATTTGGTAATACTGATTTGAATTAGAAGATGTTTAAAAATTATATTTGGTAAAGTTTAATTTCTATTTAAAATTATTTGGCAATTGGTTTAGTAATAGCCCTGCCTCGGCAGAATTTGCGGAGTGTCGCCCAGTTGCTTTTCGTAGTCTTTTGCGTGCCTTCGGAAAAATCCAAACTAAGCGAAAGTTCTCTCAATTCCATTGCGGCATTCCCCCATCTCCACTTGACCGGAACAAAGCCTTTTGCTGATGGCGGTCTTGATGCAAATTCAACTTTTAATCCAATAATATTATCATAAACCCAATCGTAAAATACTTTTTTATAAGCATCATCCACGAGTATTTTTTGCATTCTATCCAAGTACCTTAAACAGTGTTCTACCAACAGATAAGCCTTTGTTCCATCGTTAATATCGGCAGCATGAACAATAATACCCCAGACCAGTCCAAGTGTATTAACAATGATATGTCTTTTGCGACCATTAACGAGTTTATTGCCATGAATACCTTTATCTTCACTGATGAATGCAGCTACTTTAACTGATTGAGAGTCAATACATAACAAACTTGTCGTTTCTTTTTTGCCTTGTCTTTTGCGTTCTAATTTATTCAAATTGGCATTGAGACATTCAATTGTTCCGTCTTTTTCCACTTCCTAAAATAGTAATACACAGTCACATTAAAGTCCCTTAATGTAGGGCTTTTTTTATAGCACTTTTAAAATAGATGGAAGGACAAAAGGAAAGACGTTTATTTTTGTAGCAGTTTCAACCAAAATTGACCTTTATCGAATAGAAAAAGACATATCATATTAGCGTTTAGCTTAACAATATTGTATCTGAAACGTAGGAAATTTCAATGCACACAAGGAAAGTTTAGTTAGGTGTCCACCGTATGCGTGGACGCTTTTCTTACTTTGTGTGCGGGTTTCCTACGACCTCAGAAACAAGTATTGAAAGTTGTTACACGCTTTTTGTTTGTTTGAAATTTTAAACAATTTTTTCACAGTTAAAAACAAAAAAAAGATGAAAAAATTATCACATTTATTGGTATTTACTTTCTATTAGTTTCATGCAGTCCGTTGAGACCTTTGAAGGGTTCTTATTACGGTTCTGAAAAACCACTTATGATTACCACTACAAAATCAGTTGATGAAGTTTGGTCAAAGGTTATTGACCTTTTCGCAATAAAGGGATTATCAATCAAGATTATTGATAAATTAAGCGGATTATTAACCTCTGACCCATTTTCATTTTTAGGGAAAAACACTATTGAAACTGAAACAGGAACGCTTATAAACACCTCCGCATGGGTTGTATCTACCATTCCAAATCTTGATAAAATTATTGGGGCGTGGGAATGTTAGGATTAAATCAGATGGAGCAGGAAAGACCACTATCAACGTAAACATCACAAATTTGGTAGCCCAAAAAATATTTCCCAAATCAGTTTATGGATATGAAAAGACAATGAATTATGAGGTAAAATCCACAGGAAATTTTGAAAGGCTAATTTCTGATTTAATCAAATAGAATTTTGGAAGTAGATTTTTAGATATGAGGAGGTGTAATAACCTCCTCTTTTTCTGGCGTATCAAGGAAGAAAATCAGAACATAAAAATTTCTACATTTTTTTCTACAATTTTTCTACACTTTTCTACGAAACAACCTCAAAACAAAGGAAACCATTAGAAACAAAAAAGAGTGCAATTTGCTAATAATCAGCTAATTACACTCTTTTTGTTTGCCTTTTTGTACCCTTTGAAGTACCGGGGACGGGAACAAATTAAAAATCATAAAATGTTCAATATCAAATAGTTAAAACTTTATTTTCACTAAATGGGGACTGTTTGGGGACTGTTTGCGAAAAACGTTTTATATTTGCCAAATGAAATAAAGTGCTAAACAAAGGTATATCAATGGCAACAAGTCAAGTAAAACAGAAAGTTCAAATAAGACAAAAAAAGACCTCCGAAATTAGAATTAGTCTTTATTTGGATTGGTACGATGGGAGTAACAAACGAACCAAAGAGTATCTTGGTTTATTTCTCATTGCTAATCCAAAGAATCCAATCGAAAGGCAATCCAACAAAGACACCCTCGTATTTGCTGAACTAAAAAGAGCCGAAAGAGAAAGCCAATTATTCAAAGGTGAAGTTGATGAAATTTTAGAACAAAAGACCGCAAAAAGTAAAGGCTTTATTCCATACTTTGAAAACTACGTGTTGAACTATTCTAAAAAAGACCTTCGAGTAATGAAAGCCGTTTTGGCTCACTTCAAAATCTTTGCACCTCCACACATCACAACCAAAGACATAACGGAACAACTTTGTTACGACTTCAAAGATTATCTAAGTAAGCACCTGACAGGCGAAAGCCCCCCCACGTACTTTGCACGGTTCAAAAAAATGTTGCACCAAGCTAAGAGAGACAAAATATTTAGAACCAATCCAGCGGAGGACGTTAAAAACTTCAAAACCGATGTAAGTATTGCCAAAGACGTTTTAACCATTGAGGAGTTACAGGTATTGGCTAATACGCATTGTGGCAATACAGAGGTAAAGAGAGCCTTTTTATTTTGTTGTAATACAGGACTTCGTTTTGTAGATGTGAAAGCCTTGGAATGGGAGAGCATCAAAGACAACATTTTGAAGGTCGCACAATCCAAAACCAAAGATAAAGCCACGGACGGGGGCGTGGTGGAAATTACTTTGAATGATACCGCTATCAGTTTGTTAGGTACACCCAAAGAAGACCAGAAGTTAGTTTTTAAATTACCTACACACGGTTCGACTGTAAAAAGTCTTGACTATTGGGCGAAACGTGGGGGGATTGAGAAACATATTACTTTCCACGTGGCACGGCATACGTTTGGAACGCTACTCGCTCAAAGCGAAAACAACGTAGTAACCATATCAAGACTACTTGGACATACGAGCCTGAAACATACTTCAAAGTACATTCGTACCTCTAACGAAATGAAGCAGAAAGCCGTTAATTCAATCCCTCCGCTAATATTTAAAACCTCCGCAACGATATGAAAAACGAATTTATTATTACGCCCGAAATGGTCGCTCAAATGAATGATTCTTTAAAGCAAGCCCAAGAGTTTGAGGAAGGTATGAATGAAAGACTTGAAATTGCCACGAAAAAATACAACTCACTCATTGGAGGTTTAGCACAAAAAACAGGCTATAACTTTGATTTTGAGCGTTTTGCGGGTTTTATCAGTTATCATAAAATTAATTGGAAACCTTTAAATTCAGCAAGTTTTGAGCGTTTACTGCATGATTTTTATAAAGAGGAAATGAATATTTCAAATTCTTTTTTTGACAATAATACGCCAATAGATGAAAAAAGAATCTTAGATATAGAACGAAAAGGAAAATCTATGCTTGGTAGTTCCACACCTTCGCACCAAGTGGAGGTAACAGGTTACGATTTAGGCTATTCAGATACGCAACTCGAAACTCTCCATAAGCAACTGATTGAGCGTAATTTTCTAACAAATACTACTAAATTAGAACACTTCAAAAATGCCTTTAATGGTCAGGATTTAGTGGATTTTGAGCGGTTGAAATGGGTAAAAAGTTACTATGCAAGTATCTTTGTTTGGCACTTAGGGCATGAAACCCCTTGGCAGATTGCCGTGAAAGTGTTTAATAATGGTTCAATTGACTCTTTAAAAAATGGATATTCTCCTAATAATTTACTCTTATCTAACAAACAAAAAACCGCCAAACTATCACTTGATAGCATTTTAAAAAGTTTACGATAAACCCGAAAAAGTTTACGGTAAACCAAAGTAAATATTTTTTGTTGTTCGTTATTTTCAATTTTGTATCATCAATTGAGAGTAACGGTAGCTACCATTTTTCAAACTTCAAAAAGTCAAAAAATGGAACAACAAATTTTAGATTTAAAACAGCAACTTGACCGCATCGAGCGTGCAAGTTTAGGGCAAAAGCCTGTATTAAACTTCGTGGAATTTTGCCTTTACACAGGCATGAGTGAGAGTTTTGCGTACAAACTTACCTCCGGAAGAGCCGTACCATACTCGCAACCAAATGGAAAGAAGATCTACTTCGACCGTTTGGAAATAGATAAATGGTTACTCCAAAATCCTATCAAGACGGTATCACAACTCAAATTAGAGGTAAAAAAATAGTGTCAGCACATGAGAGTTACTGACACTAAAAAATCTTTGCCTTTAAGAAAGTCCAAAGATAGCGGTTTATTCACAAATGAACCAACCGAAAAGCAGGTTATTACGCTACTAAAACAAGCCGTAACAGCACGAAAGCAAGCACAATGCCCAAACGTTCCTGACTATGGATTTACAACCCACAATTACGAAGACAGTACCGCATCCGGACTAACCAAGTGTATCTTGGATTTTATCAATAGTCAAGACCGTTGCCACGCTGAACGCATAAGCAATGAGGGCGTAATGAGGACAAGCAAAGACGGTAAGTCGTTTCGGGTTCAATCGAGTATGCAGAAAGG
>JAYVRF010000047.1:0-9882 GCA_043756925.1 Arcicella sp.
ACTCTTTAATTGGATAAATGAGAAAACTGAATTACAAAATGCTTCTAAAATCAGAGCAATTAATGCATTGATGGTCCATATTTTCGGAGCATTATCAACTGCACTTTTTCATTACATATTTTAACCCAATATTCGCATTTATAATTATTTTCTATACCATTTCCGGTAAAAATCTGCGAAAATCTGCGTTGCCAAAGGCATTTGCGTCATCTGCGTGCCATCAAAACTCTACGAAAACAAGTCGATAATATCATTCTGAGACAGTTTTTTTAGGAATCCGTCTTCAGTACTAATAATGTCCTTCGCAATGTCTCGTTTTTTATCTTGGAGCAATAAAATCTTCTCTTCAATCGTGTCTTTACAAATCATTCGGTAAGCAAAAACCTTTTTTTTCTGACCAATTCGGTGCGTTCTATCAATGGCTTGTTGCTCAACGGCTGGATTCCACCAGGGGTCAACTAAATAAACATAATCCGCTTCGGTTAGGTTAATTCCAACGCCTCCCGCTTTCAAACTCATTAAGAAAACTCGACATGAATCGTCTTCTTGAAAGTGATTTACTCTATCGGCACGGTCAGTTGTCTTGCCGTCTAAATATTCATATTTGATTTTGTGTTTTTCTAAATGACCTTTAATTAAGTCCAACATTTTGAGGAACTGACTGAAAATCAGAATTTTATGATTCCCTGCGTTCTCTTCAATTTCCCGTACAATCTCTTCTAACTTAGCCGAATTTTGGTCGTATTCAGTATCATCATTCAATAATGCAGGACTATCACAAATCTGACGGAGTTTTAAAAGAGCTTCCAATATCAAAAATGAAGACTTTGCTTTGCCGTCAACTGCCATCTTATCCACTAATTTTTGGCGGTACATTTCTCTGAAAGTATCATATACTTTGCGTTGTTTGGGATCCATCTCGCAGTAAATAATACTCTCCGTTTTATCTGGAAGGTCTTTTGCTACTTCTTCTTTTGTCCGTTTAAGCATGAAAGGGTAAACAATTTTACGCAATTGAGCCGCCTTCTCTTTGTCCTGCATTTTGTCAATTGGATTAGCAAATTCAGTTTTGAAAAACTCGGCACTTCCCAATAATCCAGGATTTAAAAATTCCATTTGCGAATACAAATCGAAAGTATTGTTCTCCACTGGCGTTCCCGTCATCACCAAACGATTACGAGAATTTAATAATCTTGCAGCTTTTGAAATCAATGAGTCAGGATTTTTTATGGCTTGGGATTCGTCAAGAACAATATAATTAAAATTAAATTCACGGAATAGTTCAATGTCTGAACGCACCATTCCGTAGGTTGTTAGGATAATATCATAGTCTCGCCAATGCTCATTTACCTTCTGACGAGTACCGCCACGATGCACAAATAACTTCAATTCTGGGCAAAATTTTGCCGCTTCCGCTTGCCAGTTAAATATTAAAGTTGTAGGTAAAACGACTAAGTTTACACCCCTATTATCACGATTTTGTTGCTCTTGAAGGAAAGTAAGCATTTGTAAAGTTTTACCTAACCCCATGTCATCAGCAAGAATACCTCCCCACGAAAATTCATCCAAAAAATTTAACCATTTAAAGCCTTCAACTTGATAATCACGCAACTTGGCATTAATGTTATTAGGCAAAGGAATTTCAGCCATCTCCTTGAAATTCAACAGTTTATTCTTCTTTTCAAACAATTCTTGCTCTAATTCAAAGTTGTTAATATCTTTTCCTAATTCATCAATTAACGAAAAATGGAGTTTAGAAATTTGTAATTCATCGCCTTTTACACGACCAAATTTTAGTACATTTTCATATTTTTTCAACCATTCTTCGGGTAACATTCCGAGTGAACCGTCCTTTAATTCAACGTAATTTTGTTTCTTTAAAACGGCCTTTTGAATTTCTTTAATTCCCACAAATTGATCACCAAATTGAACTTCAATGTGCATATCAAACCAATCAATTCCTGAGCCTGTTTTAACGTTAAATACCGCTTTATTTGGGTTATATTTGAATTTCTTTAAATCCTTAAATCCCAGAATAGTTATATTCTGTTCTTTCATGGCTTCAAAGAATTTGAATAGCCAACCTTCCTTCAAAACATCATTGAAAGGCAAATAAAAGAAAGGATATTGTTCCTGACTGTTGAAGTCAGTATTCTGTTCACGAATTAAATCATAATGATATTTTTCAGCATCAGGATTACGTTCCTGAATCGTGATTTTATCAGCATCAAAATTAATTTTGTTAATTTTTTGATCGTGGGAGAATTCAATAATAGTCTCTTTTTCGCCTTCTTGTGCATAATACTCATACACAGGAATTAACATCAAATTTGCTTCATCTTCTTTCAAATAAACTTTGGCTTCTTTGAAGTTAAGTATCTGATTTTCAATTTCTTGTGAAATTTGTAAGTCTATCGTAAACTTTTCAGCAAGAGGTAAAACAAACTCTTGAAAGAAACCCGAAAAGTTAGATTTACGTACTTTAATAATGCCATTTTTGGGTAAATAACTCAATAAATTGGCAACCTCTGGATTGGCTAATTTGTAAATATTTTTACCAAAAGTACGAGTCCAATAACTGCCGGGATTAGTCAGCGATGCCAATTTTATTTTCTTACCATGAAGTTTGGTAAACCCTTCCAAAACCACAAAATCATCTTCTTCTTTCAGCATGAAAAAAGGCAAAATTTGCTCCATTGAAATTTGAGCTTCTTCAATATCAGTTTGACTTCCAACGTAAGAAGTTCTACTCGTAAATACCTGTTTATCAGACAGTAAGCTGAAAATTTTGTTAAGTTTTTTATTAATATATTCTTCAACAATTGGAGCATCATTTGCTGAAAGTTCATCACGATTCAAGTAGTCATAAAAGTAGGGGAGATGTAAATCCTTCTTCTTTCCAAAATTCTTTAGTCCATCATCTTTAATACTATTTACTAAGCTAATTATTTGATTATCAGTCTCTTCCATTTTTGGAAGGTTATCAATGTCACTTTCTTTCAGCGTACGAATGTAAGTCATTTTGCCATTTGCTCCTGCCTTGTATGAGTACGTATCAATAGCAATATCATTCACAAATTCTTCCCCTTTGCAACGAATGACGTACAGAATCTGGCGTTGTTCTTTTGAACCTTCATCAATTCCTACGGAAAAAGTGGTTTCTGGTGTTCTAAAAATGCGGTTATTTAAGGCTCGCCAATTCTGAAATTGACTCACTTTTTGAATACTCGTATCAATCCGAATTAGCTGAACTGCCCCATCTGATTTGAGTTTAAAATCAAATTTTCCTTTCAAATCATCCTCTAATGAAAAGCCAAATTCTGCGAGAAGTTTATTTTTTTCGGCAGTATAATCTCGCATTTTATCAAAAGGACTATTTGCTCCGTAAGTATCTCGAATGGAAATTAAGGCTGCCAATTTATGGATACAAGCCTGATTTTCAAGGTCTTGTGAACAGGAACAATGTGTAGAAATTTCTCCATTGAACTGTAATTTCAAGAATTTTATGTCAAAAATGTCGTTTTTATACTGAACTTCAACCTCAGCTTCGCCATTTAATGCCCTTGTAATTTGAACTTTTTTGACATTATTTCTATTTTTCCAATCATCTAAAGAAACCAAATTTTTTAATGTCCAATCGTCAAAAGAGCTAATTCTGATTACGTGTTGAGAAGTTGGATAGGTCTTTTTCTTTGGAGTAGTATTGACACTTGGATTTAGATGAGAATATCTCGAAAGTTCATTTTCCAGAACCAATAAAGATGCAACTCGGTGCTTACAAATGCCACCCCAATCATAATCGCATGAACAACTTGTACTGAGAATTGGCGTATTCCAATTTTTGATCGTTACGGTATAACTCTTCGAACCCGTGCCACTTTTGGCTTTAAAAGTTGCCAATCCTTTTTCAACATTTGTGAAATTTTCCGTTGCAATTCCACCACTTGCAAAAATGGCTTTTCCCTTTGAAATACTCTGAGGCAGGGCATTAGATTTAAGGTATTTTTTTAATCTTTCAATAACAACTAATGACATATCGTTGGGTGCTGATTTTAAAATTTCGCTAATCCGCAAAGGTACGAAATTTGAGACTGATAAGAGAGTACAAAGAGGAAAAGGTTGGGAAATAGTTAATTTATCAGATTTGACAACTTTTAGAATGTTGTCAAATCTCAATTTTTTATTCTATTAATAATTCACTAATTTGTACTAATAAACCACAAATTAGCAAAAAATGAATCACTTCTCACCGTATCCTTTCGTCCGATATACTATTCTTCTCATTGTCGGAATTTGCTCGTATAATTTTTTCCCAATATTTAATATTTCACCTTTTGCAGGAATTGGTACAGGTCTTTTACTAATTTATTCTATTCTTTTTATTTTCCGACAACGAATCAAAAACCAATTATTAACTGGAATAATTGGTGGACTGATTTTAATTTTCACGGGATATTTTCTTTCATTTTTAAGAACAGAAAATAACTACTCTCAACATTATTCACATCAAATTGGAAAATTTGAATATTTTGAAATAATTGTGGATAACTTAGTTGAAGAGAAAGAGAATTCTTGGAAGACCATTGGTATTGTTCGTTCAGTAATTTCAAATAATAAAATTTTACCTACTTCTGGTAAAATTTTATTGTATTTTGATAATAAAACTATTGAAAAACCCAAATATGGAGATGCGTTTTTTGTGAAAGGAAATCCGCAAGAAATTGCTTCGCCTAAAAATCCAGAAGAGTTTGATTATCAAAACTATATGTGGAGACAAAATATTAGTTATCAACAATATTTACGCTCCGATAATATCGAAAAAGTAGGAAATGAACTGTCTGACATTTTGATAAATTTTGCCTTACAAACTAATACCTACGCAGATTCAATTCTTACGACTTTCGTTGAGGGTAAAAATCAGTATGGAGTTGCCAATGCCATGATACTCGGACAGCGAGATGATTTATCAAACGATTTGATGCAAGCCTATTCTGCCGCTGGGGCAGTTCACGTTCTTTCCGTTTCGGGTTTGCACGTTGGAGTCATTTATGCGGTTTTATTTTTGATGTTTGGATTTATGAAGAAAAGGGGTAAATATGGAAAAATAGGATTTTTTGTTCTGATATTTTCTATACTTTGGTTTTATGCTTTTGTCACAGGATTGTCCTCGCCCGTTTTGCGGTCTTCGGTTATGTTTTCCATTTTCTTAATTGCTGAAACTTTCAATAAAAATAAAGACGGATACAACACCACCGCTTTGTCGGCTTTTGTGCTTTTGCTTTATAATCCTAACTTCTTATTTAATGTAGGTTTTCAATTATCTTATTTAGCAGTATTTGGCATGATTTACTTTCAACCTAAACTAAATCCGTTAATCGTAATTGATAAAAAGAAAAGTTGGTTTCATAGGTTGGCTGATAGAACTTGGAAAGTCACAACCGTCGCTGTCGCAGCACAAATTGCAACATTTCCAATTACGATTTATTATTTTCATCAATTTCCAAACTTCTTCATTTTGGCAAACCCATTGGTGATTTTGTTGTCTTCAATTGTACTAATTTGTGGTTTAGGGTACGTGATTTTAGCATCTATATTTCTATATTTTGATTTTATTATAATCACTCATTATTTAGGTCAATGTTTGAAATATACAATTCTATGGCTAAATGAAACGGTACTTTTCTTTGAAAGATTACCGTATTCAACTACTAAATTCTTATGGATTTCTACTTATGAAATGTGGTTATTGTATGGCTTAATTTTTGGATTTATTGCCTTGTGGAAAACCCGTAAATTCGTGTGGGTGTGGATAAATTGTGGAATTGTTAGTAACTTAATTCTTTTAAGTATTCTTGGAAATATACAACGGAAAAATCAAACGTTATTTACAATTCTATCTACCCCCAAGCATACTGCTATAACGCTCGTCCAAGGTAAAAATGCCTTATTGGTAAGTGATAAAGCCTTTTTAGAAAGTAAAAAAGATGTAGGATTTCGGGTGAATAATTATTGGTCAAGTCATGGCGTTCGTGATACTTTGAAGGTTGATTTATTAGAAAAGTATAATTCTAAAAGTAACATGGTTATGGTTCAGAGTAGAGATTCTATTGCTGTGATTACTTGGAAAGAGAAAACATTTTTGTGGATTGGCAAAAACCTAAAACATAAGGATTTGCAAGTAAAAAACGCATCATTTGACTACTTGATTTTAGCCAATAAATCAGTAAAAGACTTAAATCAAATTATAGGAAAAGTGCAATTTAAGAATTTAATAATTGATGGTTCATACACTCGTTTTTATGCAGATAAATTGTCCACGCAAGCGGAAGCATTGGGCTTAAAATATTATGATTTGAGCAAGGTTGGGGCGTTAAAAATTGAGTAATTCACCCCGATAATAACAGATTAAACAATCCATAATTTTACTTAACTTTGAATAAAAACGCATTATGGAAAATTCGTCGAGAAGAAAATTCTTAGAAAAATCAACTGCTGCATTGGTAGCAGGAACAGTTATGACAACACTCGCAAACTCTGAAACGGAAGCAAATGTCAAAGAAGATGCTCCTTTATCATTCGTTCACCACGTTTTCTTTTGGTTGAAAAACCCTAAAAATAAGAAAGACTACGATAAATTATTAGCTGGATTGAAGGGTTTGGGAAAGATTGAACAAATTAAAATGTCTCACATTGGATTGCCTTCGGTGAATAATTTTGATAAACCCGTAACGGATGCTTCGTATTCGTTTTCGGTGTTATTAATTTTTGATAATAAAGCTGATGAAGAGAAATATCTGGTACATCCCTTACACAAAAAATTCATCGACGACCACAAAAATCTATGGTCAAAAGTAGTAGTTTACGACTCCTCAGCGATTGATTCAAAAATGAATTTTGGGATAAAGTCTTGACGAAAGACAGACCACAGATATTACGGATTTACACGGATTTTTTAATTCTATCTGTGTAAATCCGTAACGTCTGTACAATCTGTAGTCTAATTTGCACATCATATATTCTCGGAAATTTCTAACCAACGTAGCTCTTTTTCGTCCAATTCGTCAGTGAGATTTTCGATTTCTTTTGCCCATTTTGCTAAATCTTCGTATGAACCTCCGCTATTTAATTGTTCAGTTAATACTTCTTTTTTAGCTTCTAATTGTTCAATTGCTTTGCCCAAATCATCGTATTCTTTTTGCTCCTTGAAAGATAATTTCTTTTTAGCAATTGGTGCTTTTTCAACCGTTGTTGAAAGGCTATTTCCACCTGATTTTCTACTGTCTTCGGCGTTCTGTCTGTTACTTTCAATAACTTCTGGTGAGTCTGCCCACTCACGATAATCGGTATAGTTTCCTGGGAAATCTCTGATAACTCCGTTGCCTTCAAAAACGAAAAGGTGTTCGACTAATTTATCCATAAAATAACGGTCGTGAGATACTAAAATTATACAGCCACCAAACGCCATCAAGAAGTCTTCCAAGATGTTAAGTGTCTGAATATCAAGGTCGTTGGTCGGCTCATCAAGAATCAAAAAGTTGGGATTTTGAATTAAGACTTTCATCAATTGCAAACGTCTTTTTTCTCCTCCCGACAGCTTTTCAACCATGCCATATTGCACTTTTGGATCGAATTTGAAGTGGGTCAAAAATGCACTTGCCGAGATAGTTTCACCCGTTCCAACAGTTACGACTTCGGCAATTTCTTTGATAACGTCAATTACTCGGTCGGTTGGATTAAACTCCAAATCGCCTTGGGTATAATACCCATAAACCACCGTTTCGCCCGAAGTGATTTTACCCGAATCAGGCTTCAAATTCTGGGTAACCATGTTCAAAAACGTAGATTTACCGATACCGTTTTTTCCAATAATTCCGATGCGGTCTTTGCGTTGAAATACGTAAGAAAAATGATCCACAATCTTCTGATTTCCAAACGATTTACTCAAATCATCAATTTCCAAAATCTTACTTCCCTGACGACTCATTTTGACGTTCAATAATACTTTTGACTCGTCTTTTGTTTGCGTTGCTCGGTCTTTCAAATCATAAAAAGCGTCCACCCGTGATTGTGACTTAGTTCCACGAGCTTTTGGTTGTCTCCGCATCCATTCTAATTCCGTGCGAAGTGTATTTTTTGCTTTGTCAATACTGGCAGCTTCGGAGGCTTCTCTTTCGGCTTTTTTCTCCAAAAAGTACCCATAATTTCCTTTGTAAGTATGGATATTTCCGTTCTCTAATTCGACAATATTATTACAAACTCTATCCAAAAAATACCTATCGTGCGTAACTAAAAGCACGGTGATATTTTGGGCAGAAAGGGTCTGTTCGAGCCACTCAATCGTTTCTAAATCAAGATGGTTGGTAGGCTCATCAAATATCATTAAATCGGGTTCTTCAATTAAAACTTTCGCCATCGCTACCCGCTTACGTTGCCCACCTGAAAGTTCAGAAACCTTGCGTTCAATGTCGTGAATACCTAATTTTCCCAGGATTTGCTTTACCCGACTTTCATAATCCCAAGCCTGATATTTGTCCATCAATTCGAGTGCGTTCGACAATAAATCCATGTCTTCAGGATGCAATTGCGATTTTTCGTAGAGTTTAATTGCCTGATTTGCAGGTGATTCTCCCGTGAAAAGCGTATCCATTACTGAAAGGCTTTCATCAAAAGTAGGACTTTGGAAAAGATAACCCACCGAAATTCCTTTGCGGATTGAAACTGTTCCTTCATCGGCAGGAACAAGACCTGCTAAAATGTTCATCAAAGTAGTTTTACCCGTACCATTTTGCCCGACCAAAGCAACCTTATCGCCTTTGAGGATACCGAAATTGATACCTCGAAATAACCAACGCTCGTTATAATTTTTTGAGATGTTCTCTGCTGATAAATAATTCATGATGCAAAGTTACGGCAAGGTTATGAAAATCCGTAATTTTACAACATGAACAAAATTCAATATCAATACAAACCCGAAAATTTCAAACTTTCTGACCCAAACAAGTATGTTTTAGAAAACTTGCGGTCGGAGGAAATGATTTTGTCTTTGGGACCACAACACCCTTCAACGCACGGAGTTTTGCGGATGGAAGTGATTTCTGACGGTGAATTGGTGGTGGATGTTGTGCCACATTTGGGGTATTTGCACCGCTGTTTTGAGAAACACGCTGAATCTTTGCCGTTTAATCAAATCATTCCTTACGTGGATAGAATGGATTATTTGGCGGCAATGAACTCGGAACACGCCTACGTGATGGGCGTGGAAAAGATGTTGGATCTGACGGGTAAATTGCCTAAACGCATCGAATATATTCGTGTTTTAGTGGCTGAAATGAACCGAATTGCTTCTCATTTTGTGGCGATTGGAACGTATGGGCTTGATATTGGGGCATACACTGCCTTCCTGTGGGTGATGCGTGACCGTGAACATATTCAGCGATTATTGGAATGGATTTGCGGGGCAAGGATGCTCTATAATTATATGTGGGTTGGGGGATTATTTTATGATTTGCCCGTAGGTTTTGAGGAACGTTGCACGGAGTTTGTCAATTACTTAAAACCGAAAATGATTGAATTGCGGGAATTGATAATTGAAAATAAAATTTTTGTGCAACGGACGGCAAATGTGGGGATTCTTCCAATGGATTTAGCAATAAATTATGGTTGTACGGGACCTGTTTTGAGAGGTTCGGGTTTGAAATTTGACCTTCGAAAAGTGGATAAATATTCAGTTTATCCAGAAATGGATTTTGATATTCCTATTGGAAAAGGCGAAATGGGGACGGTTGGGGACTGTTGGGATAGAAATTATGTGCGAGTGCAAGAATGTGATGAATCCATTAAAATTATGGAACAATGCCTTATTCAACTCAAAAACGACCATAA
>JAYVRF010000048.1:0-9821 GCA_043756925.1 Arcicella sp.
GATTTGATGGTTATTTTTTAAGTTTTGCAACTCTAAAATAGTCCCATTCTGAATCCTATGCTATTTTTTGTACTCTAATTCTGAAAAGTTCACGTTAAAATAGTTATTGTTGTTTTTTACTATTACGATTTTCAACGTTTGTTTCGTAAATATTTATCCAATCTTTTACGGTCATTTTGCTGGCAAGTTGCCCAATTAATTCGTAAGGAATCTGGTCAATTTTCTTAAAACGAATGCAACCTCGACCCATATCTAACTTCGTTTTTGAGTGCTTAGGGTATTCATTCATAAACCATTCTAACACATTTTTATCCGCAAAACCCATGTAGTAAACTACCACAAAGTTTTTTTGGGAAGCAACATTGATTAATGGCAAAGGCAGTTTTGGTGTACTTCCATAACCGTTCGGATAGAGTGAATGTGGTACAACGTATCCAATCATTCCGTAACTTGGCATTTCTTCAAATCCTTTTGGAAGATTTTCTTTAATTGATTTTCTGAGTTTTTCAATCACAAACTGCCTATCTTCGGGCAGTTGATTAACGTACTCATCCACAGTATCAGTTTTGATTTGCACGGTATTTTTTACTGCAATTTAATGATTTTCGTGATAAAAACAATTCTTACTAAAAGACATTGTACTGAATCAATTAAAAATATTTATCTTCCATAAAATTTTACTTAAAATTACTTCATCAAAACATAAATATTTGATTATGAACAAACTAACGCTATTTTTAATCTTCATTGCCACACCTCTTTCCGCCCAAGACAAATACACTTTATTTCGTCCATCGAGGGTTTTTGATGGAGAAATAATGTATAATAATTGGCAAGTTCTCGTAAAAAATCAAAGAATTGAAGCAGTAGGAGAAAAGCTAATTTTTCCTACTAACACGGAAATTATTGATATTCCAAATTCAACCCTTTTGCCTGGATTGATTGAAGGACATTCGCATTTGCTTTTGCATCCTTACAATGAAACCACCTGGGACGACCAAGTTTTGCGTGAATCCCGTGCAGAGCGTATTGCCCGTGCAACGGTTCACGCCCGAAAAACTTTGTTGGTGGGGTTTACCACCGTCAGAGATTTAGGAACGGAAGGGGCTGATTATGATGATGTTGGATTGAAAAATGCCATTGAAAAAGGAATAATCATCGGTCCAAGAATGTTTGTGGCGGGGCGTGCTTTGGTGGCTACGGGGAGTTATGGACCAAAAGGTTTCCATTCAGAAATTACCGTTCCGCAAGGGGCAGAGGAGGCGGATGGCGTTGATGATTTGACAAAATCTGTAAGAACGCAAATTGGAAAAGGGGCGGATGTTATTAAAATTTATGCCGATTATCGTTGGGGTTTGATGAAAGATGCTCAACCCACTTTTTTACAGGAAGAAATTGAATTAATCGTGAAAGTCGCCCAAAGTTCTGGACGGCAAGTGGTTGCCCACGCCTCAACTCCCGAAGGAATGCGAAGGGCAATTATGGGCGGAGTCAGCACAATTGAACACGGCGACAATGGTACGCTCGAAATCTTCAAATTGATGAAAGAAAAAGGCGTTTGTTTGTGCCCAACGCTTGCCGCAGGAGATGCCGTAAGCCAATATAAAGGTTGGAAAAAAGGACAAGAACCAGAACCCGAAAGAATCCAAGAAAAGCGAAAAACCTTCAAAATGGCAATGGATTTGGGCGTGCGTATCTGTATGGGTGGAGACGTTGGCGTATTCCCGCACGGCGATAATGCCCGTGAAATGGAAATAATGGTTCAGTACGGCATGAAGCCCATTGACGTATTGCGTTCCTCAACGTCCATTAATGCTGAATCTTTCAAAATAAAGGACTTAGGAATGATTAAAAAAGGTTTTTTAGCGGATATTTTGATTGTGGAAGGAAATCCTGTAAAGGATATTTCGGATATTCGGAAGGTGAAAGTGGTAATGAAAGATGGGGTGGTGGTTAAGTAACTCTACTATTAAATAGAACAATCTACTACTCGCAGTAAGAAAGTAGTAGATTGTTCTATTCCGTTAATTACTTCAAATACTTATTAAACCAATCAATCCAGAGTCTGTCTCTTTCCATTTGCGTTACTGGGTCGCTGGCGTTATGAGCAGGAATGGGCCAACCGACAAATTTTGTTACCGTTCCATTGTCTTTTAAGGTATGGTATAATTTATAAGATTGTGTAACTGGCACTCTCGGATCGGCAGTATTGGCAAGAATCAACGTAGGTGCTTTAATATTTCGTGCCTCCGTAATGGGAGATTGGTCAATGTATTTTTTCATATTATCACCCACCCACGGAGAACCACCAATGGCCGCTGCTCGACCAACATTGGAATCTCCCAAATTATATTGATCAACCCAATCGGTTACTGCCGCTCCCGCAACTGCTGCTTTCCAACCACCATAATGACCCGCCAGCCAAACCGTCATATATCCTCCATACGACCAACCGCTGATGCCTATTTTAGTAGTATCAATCATGCCCGTTTTCTTCAATTTTGTTAATCCGACCATCACATCTCGTCCAGGCCCAGCCCCTGCATCTTCCACAATGGCAACTTTATACTCGCTTCCCATATTATCACTTCCTCTGTAATTTGGTTCAAATACAAAATAGCCTTCATTCGCCAATAATTGTGAAAAACGAGAAAACTGCTCTACTGATGCTGATGCTGGTCCTCCGTGAATTACTAAAACCAATGGATATTGTTTGCCCTTTTCGTATTTTGCGGGATACGTCACAATGCCGCACTGACTCCAACCTTCCGAATCCCATCTGAGCGTCTCTGTTTTTCCAAAAGAATAAGTAGCAACTTCTTTGTTAAAATCAGTCAGTTTTACAGGTTTCGCCTTCGAGGACGACAAATAATAAAGTTCTGTGGGTTGTGAAGTCTCTGAACCAATAAAGGCAATACTTCCGTTTTTACCAACCGAGGCATCAATCCAAAAAGACCATGCTGGGCTAACATTTCCTAAATCAAATTTGGTCGTGCTTCCATCCAACGAGAGTGTCCACAATGAAGTTTTATTATCGTCATGGCCACCCACTAACATGCTTTTTCCATCGGGCATCCACAGGGAGCGGTACATATCCCGATTAATTTTTGAGGTAATATTTTTTCCTTCACCACCTGCCTTATTGGTAGTCCAAATTTCGTTGATATTTTCATTGGCTCCTCCTTTTTTATACCAATAACAAATGGTACTTCCATCAGGCGAGAAAGTTGGGTAAGATTCTGACTTCATTCTCGTACTAAGTGGTTTAATAGAATTGTCAGCCAGATTAAGCAATTGAATTGTTCTAAATTGACCATCCCCAGAATACGGAGAATTTACCTTCACAAATAAAATTTCCTTGCCATCAGGCGACCATGAAAGTGGCGATGAAGGTGCTCCTGGGGGAATGGTTACGGGTAAGCTCCAATCTCCCGTAGTTAGTTTTTTAGCTTCTCCATTGGTAATACTAATCAGCCAAATATGCGAAGGCGTAGGCTGACTACTAATAAACATATCATTATTTCCAACTTCAAAATCAGTATAACCCTTTTCAATTTCTTTCTTATTCTTGGGTTCATCTGCCGTAACGTAAGCAATACTTTCTGAATTTGGATTCCACGCAAAATGCTGAATTCCTTTGGGGGCTTTTGTCAATTGTTTGGCATCTCCACCTGACATCGAAAGCAAAAAAAGTTGGGTATTTGCATCCTTCCCTTGTCCAGACTTCGTCAAAAATGCCAATTGTTCACCATTGGGCGACCATCTTGGTTGCGAAACCGTTTGTCTATCTTGGGTTAAGACTCGCTGTTTAGTCGTGGCAATATCAATCAAAACTAACTCTGAATTATACCGATTTTGTTGATAATCTGGTCTTGAAACCACCACGATAACACTTTTAGCATCGGGGGAAATTTGAGGGTCAGAGATTCCCGTGAACTTTGATACATCAGAGAGTTTAAACTTTTTTTGGGAAAACAGATTGGTAGAAAAGATCGACACCAATAATAAAAGGAAGGTAATTTTTGTTCTCATTTACGGGGTAATTTTAAGGTTGAAGATAACGTTTACTTGATTTTAATTTCTGTAAATCTATCTGTTTGTATAATTGAACAATAATTCTTTCGTTCAAGAGATTTTTAGACAAAATAAGATTTAAAATCTATTATGAAGATAGTGAAAAAATTTGGAATTAGCGTGTAGATTTTAGCAAATATCCTACTAATCGTGCACATGAAAATTTAAAAATCTTTTGACTCATACTTTCCAAAAATGAATAAAGTATTTTGCTCCGAACATAAAAAATGCGTCAAATGAAATCCTCTGACGCATCAAAGCATAATGTTTCATGCAAGATGAAATTCGTCTCCAACGTGGGGTTGTAAGAAACATCCATCAGGTAAGTACGTCCAATAAATCCAATCACCACTAACGTTAGATTAAGATTTATATAAATTTTTATCCTATGGAGCTTATAGATTTATATATCTTTGCTTTATCGAATAACAAATACATATTTTAAAAGGCTAAAACGAAATTACATCAATAATTACACAAAGAATTGTACTATTTGGACATATAATTCAAATATAATTCCTTAAATTTATTTACTTTCAAACTTTAACCATTCCATTTTAAACAATACACAAAACCATGAGAAAAATTTTTCTAATTCTTTTAAACTTGCTTTTCGTCAGTATTTCGATGGCTCAAACCCCGAATATTACTGGAAAAATTACCAACAACGAAGATAAAAGCGGCATTGCAGGAGCAAATTTACTGATTAAGGGAACAGTTACTGGAACAGTAGCAAATGCCAACGGGGACTTTACCCTGAGAACCAATCAATCATTTCCATTTACCATTCGAGTTTCAGCCATTGGTTTTTTGCAACAAGAAATTGTCGTTAAGAATTCCGAAGTCCTAAATATCTCTTTGAAAGAAAGCATCGGAACGCTTGAAGAAGTGCAAGTTTCGGGTAATCGTGTGGAAGAAAGCATCACTAAAGCACCCGTTACCGTTGAAAAATTGGGTGTAAAACAAATTCTAAACGGTGCTTCGGCAGATGTTTATAGCCTTCTTCAAAACCTCAAAGGCGTTGATTTATTGACGCAAAGTTTGGGTTTTAAGTCGGTAAATATCAGAGGATTTGGGGCAAATAACAATAACCGTTTTGTGCAATTAACCGATGGCATGGATAACCGTTCACCAGGTTTTGGTTTCGGATTTGGAGCTGCCGCTGGGGTATCGGATATTGACATTGAAAGTATTGAAATCTTGCCTGGTGCATCCTCAGCCCTGTATGGACCTGATGCTTTGCAAGGTTTGATGCTTACCAAAACGAAATCACCCTTTGAATATCAAGGACTTTCGGCACAAGCAAAATTGGGCGTGAATAATGTAGGAAAAGCTAATTTCGGAGCAAAGCCATACACAGACTTTGCTATTCGATACGCTAAACAACTTGGTAAAAACTTTGCTTTCAAGGTCAATTTACAAACGATAAACGGAACAGATTTTATTGCTGATAATGTTGATGATCGTTCGCACAGAGGTCGTCCAGGTTTTTTTGTGGTTGAAAATAATGCGGTTAGAATTGGCTTTACACCCAACAATGACCCATCAACTAATCTCACTTACGATGGTGTTAATAGCTACGGTGATGATTTCAATAATGCTGGTGCATTTACGTACCCTGCCGTTTATCCAACTGCCCCAACTTTGGCGGGAAAAACGGTTACTCGCACAGGTTATTCTGAATTAGATTTACTGCAAAATGACGGTAAATTTAAAAGTTTAAGAGCAAATGTGGCTTTGCATTATAAATTGACTGATAAAATTGAGATGATTGGAGCGTGGTATTATGGCAACGGAAATTTTATTCGTACTGCGGGAAACAGAGAATATTATCCAGATTATAATCGCCACCAAATCAAACTTGAATTGCGGGCGGACGAATGGTTTTTGAGAGGATATACCACAATGCAAACCGCTGAAGGATATAACTTAGCAAATTTAGCCCAAAGAATGTTACAAATTAGTAAGCCAACTGCCACGTGGGGAGCCAATTTTGCTACGGCTTTTGCCGCTAATGGAGGTAATATTACGGCTTCAAGGGCGGCGGCTGATGCAGGAAAATTCATGGTGGGCGATGCTAATTTTAACAAATATTACAATGATTTATCAACGACATTGAGTACAGATTTTATTCCAGGTAGCACCACCATAAGGGGTGTTCGTTTGTTGGATAATTCGTCTTTATCGCACGTTGAAGGAATGTATAATTTTAAGAAAATCCTGCCAGAAGCAGTTGAGATAATTACGGGAGCAAGTTTTAGACGTTATAATTTATTAACAAAAAGAACCATTTTTCCAGTTAGCAGAGTTGATGGAAGCGAGTTTACCATTAATGAATATGGCTGGTACACGCAAGGCTCCGTAATATTGAAGTTATCAGAAAATATAACTTTTAAGCCAATTGTGGCGGTTCGTTACGATAAAAACCAGTATTTTGACGGTGGATTTACGCCCCGTGTATCGGGAGTTTTAACTTTGGGACAACACAATTTTCGTGCTTCTTGGCAATCTGCCTTCCGAAATCCTTCACCAAATCAGTTGTTAGCCGATGGAGGAACGGGTGAAGTTGGAGGTTCGCAAGCATCCATTGATGGAGCAAATTTAATTGCTAATCCAGCTTACACGGAGGCTTCTGCAAACGCATACCGAGCATCTATTAATGCAACAACACCCAATGGGAATGAGTCGCTATTGGTGAAATATGTTCCAAATCCAAGTGCGTTCACAACCGAGAAAATTAAGACTTGGGAAATTGGTTATAAGGCGTTATTATCAAATAAATTTTTCGTTGATGCCTTTTATTTCAACAGTACTTATAATGATTTCATTGCGACGCAAAACTACAATCAGCCCAGAACGGTTGGTTTAATTTCTGATTTGAGAACAAGTGCAACATATAATACCTACGGAATAAACTTCAATAATTTCAACGAAATATATGTGAAAGGTTACGGAATCGGAGTGGAATATGCTTTGGGTGGAGGCTATAATGTTGGAGCAAACTATGCCAATCAAGTAGGTTCAATTACGTTGAAAGATAACAGTGGAAACATCCGTAAAGATGCTTTTGGAAATGAAATTATAAAGCGTAAAATGAGTAATCCAGAGGTTTCGGGAGTGCAAAGAAACTTCTTTATTTCACCCGAAGACCGTTATAATATCACTTTCAGTAATCCAAAAGTTACCAAAAACTTAGGTTTTAATATCGCTTATCGTTGGACGAGCGATATGTGGGTTGAACAAGGTGCAACAGCGGGAGATATTACTTTGCCATCTTGGAGTACGTTCGATGCTTCGGTTTCGTATAAAATTCCTTCAATGAAAACAATGCTAAAAGTGGGTGGTTCAAATATTCTCAATAAATATTATTCGCAGGGATATGGCTTGGCAAATATTGGTGGATTGTACTATGTTTCATTAAATTTTGACGAGATATTTAGATAGTTATTATTGAGGAAGGGAGGTTACCCAGACAATTTAATTCACATGAAAACACATAAATCTTGGTGGAAAGAAGCCGTTGTTTATCAAGTTTATCCACGAAGTTTCAAAGACTCAAACGCTGATGGAATTGGGGATTTGAAAGGCATTACTTCAAAGTTAGAATACCTCCAAAATTTAGGCATTGATGTGATTTGGTTAAGCCCGCATTTCAAATCCCCCAACGTTGATAATGGTTATGATATAGCTGATTATCAAGCCGTTATGGAGGATTTTGGAACGATGGAAGACTTTGACGAAATGCTTTATGAAATTCACCAAAGAGGCATGAAACTCATCATTGATTTGGTGGTAAACCATTCCTCTGATGAACATTTTTGGTTTCAAGAATCACGTAAATCGAAGGATAATCTGTACCGAGATTTCTACATTTGGAAGCCAAATCAACCTAACGATTGGATCTCGTTTTTCTCTGGTTCAGCTTGGGATTTAGACGAAATTACCAATGAATATTACCTCCATCTTTTCGTAAAAAAACAACCCGATTTGAATTGGGAGAACCCAGTTTTGCGTCAAGAGATTTACAAAATGATGAGATTTTGGTTAGATAAAGGCGTAAATGGTTTTAGGATGGATGTAATTTCATTAATCTCAAAAGACCCTAACTATCCAAATTTTCCCGAAGATCGTTTTGGTGATTTGAGTTTTTATGCAAATGGACCAAAAGTACACGATTATCTACTGGAAATGAATCAAGAAGTGTTGCGTAAATACGATTGTATGACCGTTGGAGAAGCCTTTGGCGTGAGTGCGGAACAAGCAAATTTATACGTGGGAAAGGAGCGAAAGGAACTCAATATGATTTACCATTTTGACCATGCCGTACCCCGTGATGAAAGCTGTTTTATTAGCCCAAAACCTGAATTTACGCTCGTTGAATTAAAGCAAATTTTCAGTAAATGGGACGTTGCCACGGGAAATGATGGATGGAATACCGTTTATTTTGGAAATCATGATAACGCCCGAATGCTTTCACGTTTTGGCGATACTGAACAACATTTTCAAGCATCCGCCAAAATGTTAGCCACCGTCATATTGACCTTGCGAGGAACGCCCTATTTGTATCAAGGTGATGAAATTGGAATGAGTAATGCCAATTTTCAAGACGTTTCAGAATATAATGACGTACAAGTTTTGAACGCTTACAAAACCCTTGTAGAAACTCATAAACACGATAAAAACGCTTTTTTAGCGGCTTGTAACAAGATTGCCCGTGATCATGCCCGTACACCCATGCAATGGAATTCAGCACAAAATGCGGGATTCAGTACCGCAGAAAAAACTTGGTTAAAAGTAAATGATAATTACAAGAAAGTAAACGTTGAAGACCAAGAAAAAGACGAAAATTCTATTCTAAATTATTACAAAAAGCTGATTCAGTTGCGGAAAAATACGCCTGCCTTAATCTACGGGGAATACCAAGATTTACGTCCTGATTGTAATAATATTTGGCTTTATATTCGTGAGTACGAAGGAGAAAGAATCTTGGTGATGAATAATTTTACGAATCAAAATCAAGAACTTGAGGTTGATTTTTTGATAAATAGGAAGGAATTATTATCAGGAAATATTGAAATTGAGAATGATATTTCCAACCAAAAATTTACATTAAATCCCTATGAATCAAGGGTTTATAAACTATAATTGAATAGATTTTAAAGTTTTATTTGGCTGTAAAATATTATCTTTCAAGAATTGCCAACTTGCGAGACGTCGCACCGTTCAAAAGTTGGCAATTCTGTTTATTAAAACTCCCGCAGTTTTCGATGAACTAATATCGCATTTTGTAGTTTCACTGCCCCGAATATCAACAAAATGAGCATAAATTTCCACTGGCTTTATTTTTTCGCATCCTGTCTTGCAAACAATTGATTAATAATTTTCTTTTTTTAAGATAATTTTATTTGTGTGCAAACATTATTTTCTCTTTAAATAATTCATGAAAAAGCTAATTCATAATAATAGTCTAAGTATCGTTTTTTTCTCATTATTTGCCGTAACGCTCGTAGGACAAGTATTTTTTGGTATTCAAGAACATAATAAAGAACTGATGGATGCGGGCATTACGCCAGAATCTCTATCACAATATTTAACGTCAGGACACTTTATTCAAAGCACTTTCGAGAATTTTGAAAGTGAATTCCTTCAAATGGGAATATTCGTTTGGTTTACGGTTTTTCTTCGTCAAAAAGGCTCATCAGAATCCAAAAGTTGCGATGAACCCGAAGAAGTGGACAGAGAACCTT
>JAYVRF010000049.1:0-9709 GCA_043756925.1 Arcicella sp.
TTTTGTTAATTTATATCTTTTACTAATTGTTTAATTAAAATTTCATTTGCCAACGCCGTTGGATGTTCGTCGTATGGAATGGCATATCCCTTTTCAAGTGGATTAAAAAGTTTTGAATAATCTAAAACATTTACGCCTTTCTGTTTTAAAAGGTTGATAATCAATGAACTATTTACCGTTGTTGGGTAGATTATCACGTAAAAATTATCGTTCCCAAATTGCTTTTTATAATCTCTTGAAGCCTCTGCCATCACCTCGGCAGTTAGTTCATAATCTTGTTCCGTAATCTTGAAAGGATAGCCAATTTTGAATAATTTAAGAATATTACTTTTCAATAACTGCTCAAAAATCCAACTCCTCATTTTTCGTCCTTCCGTGAATAAACCTTCATGTTGCAACTGACCGTCAACTTGATGATAATAAGGAGCTTGACCTCCGTTGTAACCATAATTTGTCATCGTTCCCAACACTCGATTTACGTGGTCGTTGATATAAATATAAAAACCAATACCCGTATTTTCTCTAACGATTTTCTTAGCATTTTCATTCTCTAAACGTGCCAACATTTGGTGCGGACCATAACCGCTGTACGCAAAATTGTAGGGTCTGTAGGTGCTGTCGTACTCTCCAAAAAAGTAGGGCATCGTCTCATTATTCTGAACTCCTTCCCCAAAAGTCATTGAACAACCGTAAAATTGGGCGTATTTAGTTCGAGGTTTAGTCTTATCTAAGGGTGTGATTCTCAGACTATTGGCATCGGTTGAATAATTGATACTGTAAATAATCTTTCCGTCTTTCGTGCGTATTCCTGTATGGGATGTATCAGGTTTTGGTTTATACCCCAAATCTTTATCAAACATCATGGAATGCGTTGGTCCTTCAATTTTAGGTGCATTATGAGTTTGACTTTTTAATATCACACCGCAAATCCATTCCAAAAATAAGACGGTCAAGACTAACATCAAACTCATCATCAATGTGTTTTGCAACCAACCAACTTTTTGTTTGAAAGCGTACCAAAATGAGTAGATTAAAAAAAAGTAAAACGAATATTTGGCAAGAGGAGTAAAGTTAATTCCTCCCAAAATTCCGTTGCCATCACCTTTCAAAAAGTCAATCACAAGCAATCCCGTAAAACCAAGAACGCACAATAACAAAAGTAAAAAAATGATACGAAAAATATTCATAACTTAATCCAATTTAAACTCATCTTTCCAATCATCCTTCTCCGCCCATTCTGGTTGATCTCTTTTATCAAAAATAAAATTACCCACCACCAAAAAGTCCATTTCTGTACGCATAAGGCATTTATAAGCATCTTCGGGCGTACACACGATTGGTTCTCCACGCACGTTGAAACTGGTATTTACGACCAAACCATAACCCGTTTGTTTCTTAAATTCATTGATCAAAGTCCAATATCTTGGATTGGTTTCTTGATGTACGGTCTGAATTCGAGCTGAGAAATCGATGTGTGTAATCGAAGGTAAATCTGAACGGAGATAATATAATTTCTCCATCAAAGGCAAGGCACGATAATTTTCAGGTAAGGGTTTTCTGCGTTTTTCTTGAACATTATGAACCAACAACATATAAGGAGAATTGCCTTCTAATTCAAAATATTCAGCGGCATCTTCTGCCAAAACCGAAGGAGCAAAAGGTCTAAATCCTTCACGATATTTGATTTTAAGGTTCAATTTCTTTTGCATTTCTTCATTGCGAGCATCTCCTAAAATACTACGCCCGCCCAAAGCTCTTGGACCAAATTCCATGCGTCCTTGAAACCAACCAACCACATTCCCATCTGCCAAATCGGTAGCGGTTTTTGCGGCTAATTGTTCAAAATTTTCGTAATGCTTATAAACTGCATTGTATCTTTTTGCCATTAAACGAGTGTCCACATCCGAGAATTCAGGTCCCAAATACGAGCCTTTCATCGAATCAATCGCATTTATATCAACTTTTCTTTCTTGTCCAAAGTAAATATATTCGCCCACCAAAGCAGCACCCAAAGCTCCACCTGCGTCACCAGCGGCGGGTTGGATATAAACGTTTTTGAAGATTTTGGCATTTTGTAATTTTCCATTCGCCACACAATTAAGGGCAACACCCCCTGCCAAACAAATGTTATCGGAACCCGTTAAACGTTTGGCTTCTTTTGCCATTAAAATAACGATTTCTTCCGTCACGATTTGAGCTGCCAAAGCAAAATCACAGTGTTCAGGTTGCAGATTTGTTTCGGATTCACGACGAGCAAAACCGAAAAGTTTTTCCCATTCTTTGTCTTTCACCATTCGTAAACCCGTGGCGTAATCAAAATATTTTTGATTTAACCAAATTGAACCATCTGGTTTAATATCGATGAGTTTCGTGCGAATAATGTCTGCATAACGCAAAGTATTTGCTGAATTTGGATCACCGTACGGCGCTAATCCCATTAATTTATATTCACCCGAATTCACTTTAAATCCCGCAAAATAAGTAATGGCAGAATATAATAAACCCAACGAATGTGGAAACTGCAATTCCTTCAAAATGGTGATGTCTTTTCCCTTTCCGTGACAAATTGAAGCGGTTGCCCACTCTCCTACACCATCAATGTAAGTACGGCTGACTCTTCAAAAGGAGAAGGATAATAGGCACTTGCAGCGTGCGAAAGGTGATGTTCGGGGAAAAGTAATTTGACTTTTTTCTTATCAAATTCGCCAATTTTGAAAAGTTCTTCGTAAAGCATTCTTTTCAAAAACATTTTCTCTTTCAACCAAACAGGAATGGCGGTCAAAAACGAGCGAAGTCCACTTGGTGAGAAGGCGTAGTAGGTTTCTAACAAACGCTCGAACTTTAAAAGCGGTTTATCATAAAAAATGATAGCGTCTAATTTATCTAAGGTCAATCCCGATTCCAATAAGCAATATTCAACGGCTTTGGTAGGAAAGGCGGGGTCATGTTTGATGCGTGTGAAGCGTTCTTCTTGTGCAGCGGCAATAATTTCTCCATTTTGTGTGATAGTTGCTGCCGAATCATGGTAAAAAGCTGAAATTCCTAAAATATTCATAAAATAAGGTTTCTGGGTAACTAAAAAACAAAAGTACGACGGATTGATGTAAATGCCAATCTTGAAACTACTTCAAACAATTAAAATTACTAAAAGGTTATTGAGTTCAAAATAAAAATTTTAGTTTTTTCTTAAATTAAAGAAAAAATACTTTACTTATGAATCTCAAAATCATCTTTTAATTACGCCATTGATTTTAAAAACTTTTCTTTTGCCAAAAACAATTTTCTGAAATCCATCTATTTGATAATCAGTTAGTTTTTTATTTTTTACCGATAATTGTAAATGTCTTTCTGTTTCATATAAATAGTTATTGTTACTCACCAATGCCTCGATGATGATTCCATCCTCCCCAACGCTACTAATATTCAAATATTTGACGGGTAATTTCTCTGTTTCTTTCAACGAATACTTCACGCCCATTGATGAACTATCCACTTGATAACTCTGAACAAAAGCGGGTTTATTCAAATCGGCTTGGATAAATAATTCTAATTCTTTTGCCCAATTAATGGTCTTAACTAATTGATTTTCAGAATTATCTGCCGTTATAATTGATTTTCGAACAACAGGTTTTTGAATATTTAAAGTCTTAATTTGCTTTTCAATCAAACCTTTTAAATCAAAATATTTATTTGTTTGATTGTCTTTTACCTCTTCATTACAAGCACTCAATAAAGCACAGAACGTTAATAAACCGATTACTTTTTTCATGTATTAAATTCTATTTTTTTGCAAAATTAAAGACTATTTTCCATCTTGTGTTGGTTTTAGGGATTTACTAATAACAAACAAAGAAAAATGAGTTTGATTAATCAACTAATGTTAGGAGATAATCTGGAAGTTTTACGAAAATAGAGAGCGAAAGTGTAGATTTAGTGTGTTAAGACCCGCCTTTTTTTCTCGTATCGTAACTTATGAAGTCATTTGGGGAGATTCGGGGGCTACGCCAACATCAAACAAAGAGGCGATTTAGGACTCGACGGACGAACGTCCGATAATACGCCATTTCTGATAAAATTCGATGAAGGTATTCATCGAATCATCGGCGATTTTTTTGCTTTTTTCTACCCATTCATCCAAACAAGTGATTAATTTTGTGAGACGTAAAAGAAATTCAATGAATTGAAATTATAAATAAGTATTTTGAATCATTTCTAAAAATAATGCAAAATAATAAAGAAATAAAGAACCGTCTTTTCCCAGTATTTTTGAAGTTAGAGGAGTTGGATGTGTTGTTAGTTGGTGGTGGAAATGTAGGCTTAGAAAAACTGTCTGCGATGTTGAATAATAGCCCAGATACGAAGGTTACGATGGTGGCGGATATGTTTAGAGAGGAATTATTGGAATATGTAAAAGATTATTCAAATGTGACATTAATTGAGAGAAAATTTGAGTTTAATGATTTGAATAACAGGGATTTAGTGATTCTTTCAACCGATAATCCAGAATTACACGCCAGCATTAAAAGCGTAACTTCTGAAAGACATATCCTCTGCAATGTTGCTGACACACCCGACCTTTGTGATTTTTATTTAGGCTCAATTGTTCAGAAAGGAGACTTAAAAATTGGTATTTCTACTAATGGAAAATCACCCACGATGGCAAAGCGAATGCGTGAATTTTTGGACGACATCATTCCCGAAAATATCCAACAATTATTAGAAAATTTAAGAGAAATTAGAAAATCAATCAAAGGTGATTTTCAGGAGAAAATTAGAATTATGAATGAGGTGACTGAGGGGATGGTGAAGAAGAATAAAGAGTAATTTTTTAGTAGTTTCAACAAAATAGTATTAAGAATTTCGGAATTCTTAATACTATTTCAGCATTGCCTTCGCAACCTTTGGATCAACAATTACAGTGTAATGCTCAAAATCTAATTTAATTCTCCATTTCTGGAAAGTATTCACACCCAAAATAGCATCTTCGGATAGACCTGGAACAACATAAAATTCATCGGAGAGCCTTACATCATCAATGTAGAAATCGACTGTAATTCTCTCTTCAATTTTTAAATAATGCCCTATTGCTACCGTTGCGACTTCCATCGGACGATAAAGTTTTTTAGTATTGGCTAATCCCTCGACACAATCTGGATTTATACAAGAAAAGGTTGCCCCAGAATCAAAAAGGGTGTAGAGATATTTCTCACCTTGAGATCCTTCGTATCTGAGGGGAAGTTTTATTATTGACATGACTTTATTAGTTCTTTCTACAAAAATACAGAATTTATTTCAACAACTGATAAACAATAAACGCTGAAATATACGCCAAAGTGGTCATGTAAACGAACTGAATTGTTGGATATTTCCAAGATTTAGTTTCTCGGTAGGTTACTGCCAACGTACTCATACATTGCATAGCAAAAGCGTAGAAAATCAAGAGAGAAAAACCCAAAGCCATGTCATACATGGGCTTACCTGTTTCAGGATTTATTTCAGCTCTTAATCTTTTCATAACCGTTGAATTTTCTTCATTGGCTTCTCCTCCTAAACTGTAAATGGTGGACATCGTTCCCACAAAAACCTCACGAGCTGCAAATGAGGTAATCAAGGCAATTCCTATCTTCCAATCATATCCAAGCGGTTTTATGGCGGGTTCAATCAATTTTCCAAAACGTCCTGCATAAGAATTTTCTAATTTTTGAGAAGATATTTTATTCTGTAATTCAATGCCAGAAAGCGTAGGATTCTGAGCTTTCACGTAAATTTCAGCTTGTTCAATCGCATCACCAGGACCATAACTTGCCAATACCCATAACACAATTGAGATGGCAACAATCACTTTTCCAGCTTCAAAAACAAAGGCTTTTGTTGAGTTCAAAATCGTAAGTAAAACATGAGAAAATCTTGGACTTTTATAAGAAGGTAATTCCATAATGAAATAACTTCTTTCCTTAGCTTTCAACAAGAGTTTCATCACATAAGCAGAAATTAATGCCGTGAAAAAACCTAATAAATACATCGCAAAAAGAACCACTCCTTGCAAATTCAATATGCCAAAAAGCGTACTTTTTTCGGGTACAACCAAGGCAATTAGAACGGTGTAAATCGGTAAACGAGCCGAACAAGACATCAAGGGCGTAACCATGATGGTGATTAATCTATCCTTCCATGAACCAATACTTCGGGTACTCATAATGGCAGGAACTGCACAAGCAACGCCCGAAATCATGGGTACTACTGATTTTCCATTCAACCCAAAACGTCGCATCAATTTATCCATGATAAACATTACTCTGGACATATAGCCCGTTTCCTCCAACATTGAAATAAACAGAAATAGAAAGGCAATTTGAGGTATAAAAATCAAGACTCCACCAATGCCCGCAATCAATCCATCGGTCAATAAATCGGTGAGTTTTGTGGGTGGTAGATTGGTTTTTAAGAAATCATTTAAATTGGCAATTCCACTGTCAATCAAATCCATTGGATAAGTTGCCCACGTAAAAATGGCTTGAAATACGATGAAAAGGATTCCTAAAAAGATAAAATATCCCCAAAAACGATGTAGGAAAATTTTGTCTAATTTGTCCGTCCAAGTATTTACTTCTTGCTCTTCAGCGGGAACTTCGTGAAGACAATTATCAACAATTTCAGTTAATTGTGAATACCTCGCCATTGTCTCTTTCGACTGGGCATCTTGGGTATTCCAATGATATTTTTCTTGAATTTCGTCGAAACCTATTCGTTGTTTTGCATCAAATTGTTTCAGATTATCATGTTCTGAAAGCCAAAGAAGAGCGTGATAATCATCAGTATCTCCATATTTTTCTTTAATCTCCTCGACCATTTCCGAAGAGTATTCCATTGGTAATGAGTCGTTGGAGTTATAGTTTGTTTCAAGTGTTTTATTAACCGATAATCTCAAACCATTCAAGCCAATCCCTTTTTTGGCATTAACCTCCGCAACCTCAACATTCAATTCACGAGCCAATTTTACGGAGTTAATCACAATCCCGTGACTCTCGGCAACGTCAATCATATTCAACGCCAAAACCGTTGGAATTCCTAAATCCCTAACTTGACTAAACAACAACAAATTACGTTTAAGATTGGAAGCATCGGCAACCACGATTGCCAAATCGGGATAGTCAGGATGTTCTGGATTGGCTAAAATATTGATGACAACTTGTTCATCCACTGATTTTGGGTAAATGCTGTAAATACCAGGCAAATCAAGGATTGCGGCATCATCGCCCTTTTCCAATTTCCACTTACCAATGAGTTTATCCATCGTTACCCCAGGGAAATTGCCCGTTTTTTGGCGAAGTCCCGTCAATGAATTAAATAGTGATGATTTTCCAGCGTTTGGATTACCGATGAGGGCTATTTTTGGTGATTTTTTCAATTATGCTAATACTATTTTATAGTAGTTAATGATATTTTGGAAAATACCTAAGATGTCAGGAAGTTCACTTAAATAATACAACTTACTGTCAATCAATAAGTTATCTTGCATACAAAGAAACAACCATTCATTTCCAGTGGTTACACAACCATATAATTTTTCTAATTTTACTCCTTTCTTTTCATTGTATAATTTTGCTCCCAAAAGCTGGGCTGCACATTGAGGAACGCCTATTTCAAGGTCATTTCTTTTGGCTTCAACAATTTGAATTACGGGATAATTAAGGTCGAATGTTCCAATGTCTTTTGCCAAAATAAAATCACATTCACCTTTAAGTCCTCTTGCTTCATCGACATTCAGATTTTCACCCGAATGAATGGTAAAAAACTTGTTGTTTTTATTGCGTAATTCCCTCAAAATTGGAACAACAATCCATTCGGATTTTGCTTTTTCACTCCTCACGGGTAATTCCTCAACTTCCGACAACGCCACTGAGAGCGTTTCACTTGGAAACATAGGCTGAACATCTGTAAAAAGCCTTTTGCGTTGATTTGAAATACCAAACTTCATTTCAAGGTCACTCATAGAAAAATCAGTATAATCCATAAAGAGTGATTTTTTTTGGTTCAAATTAAGCAATAATAATGGTTGCCGCTTCATCCTTTCGCATAGACAAAACATAGCCCGAAACCTTCACGGCAATGGGGTCACCGAAGGGTGCAATGTGAGTCATGGTTACTTGTGTGCCAGGTAAACAGCCCATTTCTAATAATTTTAGAGAAAGCTCATCATCGGTAAAATTGACAATAATCCCTCTTTCTCCCTTCTTTAAATCTGCAATAGTTTTCAATTTTAAAGTTATTAAGTTGTTAATTTTTAAAGTTATTAAATGCTTGAAAATCCAAAATGAAAATTTGATTTCTTATAACTTATCAACTCAATAACGTACAACTTGATAACTTAAAAAAACCCTTATTTAGATTTATTCAAAACAATGTAAAATTAACAAAGAGTTCCTTGATTACGAAGTAATCAAAGATAAACATTTTGGTTTGTCAAAATATTGTTTTCTTTATGTACGTGAGGTTTGTTTGTGTCGTAACTTTGTGGGTGTTTTAGGAATTAGGGATTCAGGGGTTTAGGGTTAGTTTTAAGAAGTTTAGAAATTCATTTATTTTGATTGATTTTCTGTGCTTTTACTCAAAATAACTAATCTCCAATTACCCAATTACCCAATTACCAATCCCTAAAAAAATGTTAAAAGAAATTAAAGCACTGATAAACAAAGAGATACGTTTAGAACTTCGTCAAAAATATGCCCTTAATGGCATGATTTTGTATATCGTAAGTACGGTTTATGTGTGTTATTTATCGTTTCGATTAAAGTCTAATCAGATTGATAAAATTACTTGGAATACGCTCTTTTGGATTATTCTTTTATTTACCGCCATGAATGCGATTGCGAAAAGTTTTACGCAAGAGCGTTTTGGGAGATTATTGTATTATTATACTTTGGCGAGTCCAGTAGGAATAATTCTGTCAAAAATCGTTTATAATACGTTGTTAATGTTAGTATTGGCTTTGGTGGGATTTGGGGTTTATGCTGTCGTAATGGGCAATCCAGTTGAAGATATCGGTTTATATTTATTGAGTATTGTGTTGGGTGCAATTGGTTTTTCGAGTACACTCACTATGGTTGCTGGGATTGCTTCAAAAGCTGAAAATAGTTCGACGCTAATGGCAATTTTGAGTTTCCCAATCATCATTCCGATGTTGATAATGCTCTTGAAAATCTCTAAAAATGCCTTAGATGGTTTGGATAGAGGTAATAGTTTGGATGAAATATTGACCTTGTTAGCAATTGATGGAATTGTGTTGGTTTTAAGTGTGATTTTGTTTCCTTATTTGTGGAGAAGCTGATTTCAGTAAACAGTTATAATGGGCGACGTTCCATTTAACAGTTAACAATTTTAGTGAATGAATTGAAGTTAAGATTAAAATAGATAAAAATCGTCATCATAACTGTTTACTAACAACTGATATGATAATCGTTTACTGATATGAAAAAGAATTGGTATAAAATTTTAGCCGTATTGCTATTAGCTTACGTAATGATTTGGGGATTTATTGGACCGATTCCCCGCCAACCCGTCTTGTACGAAACGGCTCGTAACTTGTATTTTCACGTGCCAATGTGGTTTGGAATGTTTGCGGTGCTGTCGGTTTCAGTTTGGAATTCGATTAAATATTTGCGTACTCCCAATATGCTGTACGACACAAAAGCCTCTGAATATGCCAATA
>JAYVRF010000050.1:0-9694 GCA_043756925.1 Arcicella sp.
AAATTCTACGTTTTTATCCTTCGAATCTTTGTTTGTATCTTTTTCAATTTCAATCACTTGCTCACTATTTGATTTATTGATAAGTTTTGACAAATAATCATCGCATACACTTATCGCCAATAGGTGTACAATAAACAATAAACACAGTATTTGATTCAATATGTTAAAAAACTTAATCATTAAACAAATGTAGTTATAAAAAAATAACTCCCAAACTGTTTAAAAGTTTAAGCGTTCTTTGATTTTTTAGTTTGATTAAGATACGTAATGTTTTGATTAAAGTTTTTTTATAATTTACACCAAAACCACCTCCCCAAACTTCACAATCTTCAATTCTTCCATCCCAATTTTATTCTCTTTCTGTAATTGTCGCAAAACAACCGCAGGCTCATTAATGGGTTCGTCAGATAAATCAAAAGTGCCAAAATGGAATGGAATTAGTTTTTTTGCTTTACAATCTTGAAAAGCCTTTATTGTATCTGTGGGTTCTTGGTGGTTGTATTTCATAAACCAAGTGGGTGCAAACGCCCCTGCCCCAATGATGGCTACATCAATGTTAGGGAATAATTCTCCGATTTTCTTGAAATGGGTTCCGTTTCCGTAGCCAGAATCTCCGCTAAAATAGATGGTTTTTGAATTTGTTTTGATAACAAATCCACCCCAAAGTGTTTCATTGGCATCATTCAATCCACGATTTGACCAATGGCAGGAGGGGATAAAAACGATTTCAATTTGTTTGTCAATATTATATTTTTGAAACCATCCTGCCTCTTGAATTTCATGCTTTGGCATCCAACTTTGCATTAATGCTGCCATCCGTAAACCCGTTAATACTTTTGCGTTTGAATTCTGTTTTTGGATTAATTTCAAACTACCTTTGTCACAATGGTCATAATGGGAGTGGGAGATGAGCAAATAGTCAAGATTGGTGAGTTTTTGAGGGTCAATCGGAAATGCTGAAAAGCGTTTACTGGAAGACAGAAACGTTACATTTGGCACGGGTACATTTCCTAAAAGTGGGTCAATCAAAATTTGTTTTCCTGCCAAACGAATAAATACCGTTGCGTGTCCCAACATTACTATCATATCTTCCTTACTGTTCAAAAAAGAATCATCTTTCACTACTTCCGTTCCTTGTGTTTCATTATTTTTCCTTGGTTTATACTCATTTTTAGAAGTTTGCCATTTCATGACTTTACCAAAGTTTGCCATTTCATAACCAACCATATCCATATTAAGAAAAAGTCCATTTTCATCCGTTGGATTGCCCCCATTGTTCTCCCATTCCTGCCAAACGGTTTCTAAATCTTTATTCTTCGTAATTGATGTCATTTGCTTTTTTTGGGATAAAACAATGCTCCCGCCAACCGCCGAAACAGCGGTGATGGTCAGGGTATTTTTGATAAATTTTCTACGTTTCATAGTAAATATCACGAAATTAAACTTTTTGTCTGTGCGATTCAGATGGGGTCGCCCAGACGAGAAATTTTCTACAAATTCTTCTTCCTAATCTCCGCAACCGCATGATTGACCGCCCGAGCCGTCAAAGCCATGAAAGTTAGAGATGGATTTTGATTTCCTACTGAATTCATACAAGCACCATCTGTTACAAAAACATTTTTGCAATTGTGTAATTGATTAAAGCTATTTAACAAAGATGTTTTAGGGTCTTTTCCCATTCTAACACCGCCCATTTCGTGAATATCCAAACCTGGATTTTGGTGGCTGTCAGACACATTCACGTTTTTACAACCCGCTTTTTCCAACATTTCAGTTGCCTGATTATGAAAATCTTTCATCATTTTTACATCATTTTCTTCGTAACCAATTGAAGTAACCAACTGTGGAATTCCCCAAGCATCTTTCAAATCTTGACTTAGTCGAACGTGGTTTTCATGGCGTGGAATTGTCTCGCCTTGCATCATAATAAACACGCCCCATTGCCCTGGTTGTGTAATTTTGGCTTTGTATTCCGTGCCAAAAGTGGGCTTTCCCATGTCTTGATGCCAACCTTCACGGGCAGCGGCAAATGCAACCATATATCCCCGTTGAAAGTCCATTTCTTGTTTCTGAACGTTCCGAAAAGAGGGCATAAAAGCCGTAGTTGGGCGTCTGCCTAAATAATATTGATCTTCAAAACCTTCATACGTTGCACTGCCCGAACCCCTATAATTATGGAAGGCAACTGAATGCCCCAAAAGTCCATTATCATTTCCCAAACCATTCTCAAAACGAGTAGATGTTGAGTTCATTAGTATCAAATTACTATTTAAGGTAGCGGCATTTACAAAAATAATTTTTGCGTAATACTCCTTCATCTCCTTTGTCTCGGAATCAACTACTCTCACGCCTTTTGCTTTACCTTTTATTTCATCGTAAATAATAGAATGTACGACAGAATGTGGTCTGAGGGTCAATTTGCCTGTTTTTGCTGCCCAAGGTAGGGTGGAGGAATTGGAACTAAAGTATCCACCATAAGGACAACCCCGATAGCACAAATGCCGTGCCTGGCATTGCCCCCGACCTTGTGCTAAATGTATGGCATTTGGTTTGGTTAGATGTGCACACCGTCCAATAATCACTTGCCTGTCAAGATAACTTTCTTTTACTGATTTTTGGATATGTTTTTCGAGACAATTCAGTTCCCACGGAGGCAGAAAATCTCCATCGGGCAGGCTTTTTATGCCGTCTTTATTACCGCTAATCCCCACAAATTTCTCTACTTTGCTATACCATGGAGCAATATCTTTGTATCGAATGGGCCAATCAACCGCAAAACCATCACGGGCGGGAGCTTCAAATTCATAATCACTCCAACGTTGAGTTTGTCTCGCCCAAATCAAGGATTTTCCTCCCACTTGATAGCCTCGAATCCAATCGTAGGGCTTTTCTTGAACGTAGGGATGTTCTTTATCTTTTACGAAAAAATGTTGGGTTGCCTCATCGTAGGCATAACATTTTTTCACAATGGGGTTTTCAGTAATTTCTGCCAACGGAATTCGTCCACGATGTACTAAATCCCAAGGGTCGGTCATGGCGGTTGGATAATCCTGTACGTGTTTGACATCACGTCCCCTTTCCAGTACGAGCGTTTTCATGCCAGCTTCGCAGAGTTCTTTGGCAGCGAATCCACCACTAATTCCAGAGCCGATCACGATGGCATCGTAGGTATTTGATTTATTGTTGATAATATTCATTTGCGTTCGGTTATTTGATAAAAATAGTGGATTTTCGTTAGATATTTATCCTTAAACACAAAAAAAGACTCACCTTCCGATGAGCCTTGTGTATTTAGTTGAACAGAAGAATTTAAAACTTATCCCAAAATAATTTAGTCGTTAATTTATCACCACCAATGGCGGTTGAAGCTGACGTCCAATTGGCTTGATTCAGCGTTTGCTCACCCACGGGGAATGTAAATCTCACTGGAATTTCAGCATAAGTTTTGTTAGCAGGAACATTAAATGTTGGAGCATCTAAACGTCTCCATTCTGTCCATGCTTCAAAACCACGGTTATACAAAGCAAGGTATTTTTGCGTACCAATTTTTTGCTTGTACGTTCCTTTCGCTGTGGTATATGCCACTAATGGGTTCTTCAAATAAGTTGCTACATCAGCATCCAAACCACCCCAATATTTAATCGAAGAAGTTACACCTTTATTGTAAAAATCTTCGGCAGTTCCACCAACGTTATATCCACGGGCGGCACCTTCCGCCAAACTAAATGCAATTTCTGAATAATCCATAATTACACCCTCGGTGGTAGGTAAAGAAAACATATCACCAATTTGTGAAAAATTAGTAAAATTTCCTCCCGCTGCATAAGCTCCACCAACGTATTTTCCATTCAACATCGTGAAAAAAGCCGTCCTACGAGGGTCATTCAATGTATTTGTAATATCTACTACCGTATTTGCAGGAACATAATCATGACGACCACTTTGTACTAAATCTATCCAAATTGGATTTGTATTCGGTACGGAGGCTGAATAACTTAATTTTGCATTATCAGCATTTGAGGTAAAAACCCCCTTAGAAGCATCTTCAACTAAGGATTTTGACGTTGCCACATCAACATCCGCCAAAGTCAAACCGATTTTCAATTTTAAACCATTCGCAAATTTCTTCCATTTATTCATATCTCCACCATAAACCAAATCAGCCGCACCAAATGAACCTTCCGCTGTGTTTATGGCAGAAGTAGCCGCATTAATTCTCTTCACTAAATCTGCATAAATGGTTTTTGCATCATCATATTTTGGATTTACTTTGTTGGGGTCTAATGCTTGCGTGTATGGAATATCCCCAAAAGTATCTACCAAAATCTGATAGGTATAGATATTAAGTAATTCAATTACTAACAATTTATTGGCTTTCACTGCGATTGCCGAAGCTCCAATTGGCGTTTCAGCCGTTACTAATGTGGCCGCTTCTTTCAAATTATTTAACACACCAATATACATTCTCGACCAAACTTGATCAGGAATTTTACGAGTCAAAATGTCGTAATTACTTTCGTCCGTATAAGTGGTTTCCGTCCACTGTTGAGCGAATAAACGGAACACATTACGGTTCACGTTTGTGGTAACCATTTGTTCAAAAAGATTGGATTCGGCGGTCGAAAAAACCGTTCCAGAAGGCACTGAGCCTGCACTTGGACGTTTCACGTCCAAATTTAATTCTTCAAGATTTTTTTGGCATGAAGAAGCGATGAGTGCTATTGCTATAAATGAGATTATTCTTTTCATTTTATTGTTTTTAAATACTAAAATTTAGAATGAGAATTTAAGACTACCACCAATTTCTCTAACCGAAGGATAAACACCCGACTGAAAACCTGAGACGTTACCCGACGTAATTCCATCTTCTGGATCAGCATAAGGTAAGTTTTTACTGATAATCCAAAGGTTACGACCCACCAATGAGAACGTTGCTCCTTTGATAAATTGATTTCCACCAAATAAACCAACGGGTAATTTGTAAGAAATTGTTACCTCTCTTAATTTTACGTAACTCGCATCATAAATAAACGCCGATGCAGGGTTTCTTCTATATCCAAATAGTCCAAAGTTTTCACCCGAAACACGTTTTGTGTTTGCCGTTCCATCTGCCAGAAGCCCTGGTACAATATACCCACCACCTTCTGCATTTGAACTTCTTACAGGACTACCTTTGTCGTTCAAAGGAGTTGTGTCAGCGTATAAACCCGTTGCTAAACCGTAATATCTATCCAATGAAAACACACTTCCACCTTTTTGAATATCAATCAAAAAACTTAAAGAAAGCCCTTTATAATTGACAGTATTTGTGATACCCATTTTCCAGTCTGGAGTTACGTTTCCAATCACACTCGTTGCGTCAGACTGGGCGTAATATCCAGAAGGAAGAACTACTTTCTGACCATTATTATACACAAAATCAGCACCTCTCAATACGCCATAAGGTTGACCAATGGCTGCATTTAAGGTTACACCGCCTTGAAATGAAGCTATTTGAAGGTTCTCTACACCGTCAAATAATGCAAGCACTTTATTTCGGTTCATCGTATAATTCACGCCAACTCTCCAAGAAAGGTCTTTGAATTGCACGGGAATAGCAAACAATGAAAGCTCAATACCTTTATTTTCGATTGTTCCTGCATTTACGAATTTCCGATCATAACCCGTTGTTTTTGAAATAGCTACGGGTAATATTTGGTCAATAGAAAGTGTACGATACACCGATACATCAAAGCCCAATCTGTTCTTTACAAACTTCATTTCTATACCCGCTTCAACACTTTTCGTACGTTCAGGTTTAAGGTCTGGATTATTTAACGTTGCACTGGTTGAGAATAATGTTTGTCCACCAAAAGCATCTCTGGTATCTCCATTTACGTTCGTTGGCTTCACATAAGTATTCAATAAACTTAAAGCAGGTGCTGTATTTCCAACCTCCGCATAGTTCAATCTAAGTTTACCAAAACTTAAAGCCGCCCAACTTTCGCTTAATTTATTTGAGAAAATATAACTACCAGAAATAGATGGATAGAAATAGGTATTATTAGCCACAGGAAGCGTTGAAGAAACGTCTCGACGGGCAGTAATATCCAAAAATAATTCATTTCTATATCCAAAAGAAGCACTGGCAAAGATACCCTCTTGATAAATCTGAGAGTAACTTTCTGATGGAGCACTGATTGGTGAAACCGTGTTTGATAATGAATACAAGCCTGGAACTACTATACCACCTTGCGTTCCAGCAAAAATACTACCCGTTTGGGCGTGACGAATATTTCCGCCAATCAAACCTTTCAAACTGAAAGTTTCAGAGAATTCTTTGTTATAATTTAAAAATAAATCATAATTCATTTCTCTAAAATTACGGTCGAATCGGTCATATTTTGCCGTTCCATTGTTGTTAATTGAACCAACTGCCACACGCTCCTCTTGCAATTCCGTGTATGTATCCAACGTAACACGACCCAAAATATCAATATTATCTGTGATTTTATAATTCAAAGCCACATTTCCAAAAATACGATTTCTCCAATCCGTTTGGAAATTATTTGCTCGTTGCCAGTAAGGATTATCCCAATAAATAGGCTTCAAATCAGAAGGGTCAGCCCAGTTCCAAGTGATATTTTTTCCAGTTCTATCAAAAGCCGATTTTAAATCCAACATATCAACATTTGTTTGATACCACTGGCGAAAACTACTCATGATATTATCTGAATAACCATTGCTATAACGTCCCTTAGCATCTTGACGAACAAAGTTAATACTCGTTGTTGCCGTTAATTTCTTTGAAAAATCTTGCGTTCCAGAGAAAGAAAAGCTGTTTTTTTGAATGCTACTGTTTGGTAAAATACCCGTCTGGTCAAATCTGGTGTATGAAACACGATACGTTCCGTTTTCTCCACCGCCTTCTAATCCAACACTTCCGTTGAACGTAGTTGAATTGTTAAAAAACTTAACTGGTGTATTTTGAGCGGCAACCCAAGGACTTGGTTTTCCAAAAAGTGGTGAAGATGGGTCAAAAGAACGCCAGTCATATACTTGAAGATTTGGATCGAATTTTGCACCCCATGAAGCATCTTCGCCCGTTGGAACTACTAAGTCTTCCTTTCCGTCGCCATTAATATCACGGAATAAAAAACGTGAAGTTGGGTCTTCATAGTATAAGCCATAACCACCACCGTATTGATTTTGGTATTCTGGAAATGTGCTTTTGTCAATCGAACCAACTGAATAACCTACCGAGGCAGTAACGCCAATTCCTTGACTTTTTCTACCTTTTTTGGTTGTAATAATCACAACACCATTTGCCGCTCTCGAACCATACAAAGCCGTTGAAGCCGCACCTTTCAAGATGTTAATTGACTCAATATCGTCGGGATTAATGTCTGACGCAGCATTACCATAATCATAACCACCACCACCTTGTGCAGTTCCAGAACTGGTTGTGTTTGAGTTATCAATTGGCACACCATCCACCACAAATAAAGCCTGATTGTTTCCAGTAAGCGATTTGAAACCACGAATCACAATATTTGAAGACGAACCGAGGTTGTTATTACGCTTAATTTCAACCCCAGAAACTTTACCCGAAAGCGAATTGATAAAGTTGCTTTCTTTGGCGGTACTCACTTGGTCGCCTTTTACTTCTTGTGAGGCATAACCCAATGATTTTTTCTCACGAGTAATACCCAATGCCGTCACAACTACTTCCTCTAATGAACCAATTTCTGTGGCTAAAACAACATTGATGGTTGTTCTGTCTACCACACTAATTGTTTGTGCTTGAAAGCCTACGAACGAAAACACCAACGTTGATTGCCCATCAACGTTAATTCTATAACTACCATCTGCACCAGTAGTAGTTCCCCGATTTGTTCCTCGAACAGCAATATTAACCCCTGGTAATGGAGAACCATCTTCTGTGGAGGTCACTTTCCCAGAAATTTGTCTGTCTTGTGCGAACGCATTTATCCCCGATGCCATTAACAGCAAGGAGATAAAAAGTAACATTTTTTTCATGTGTATTAAGTTTTATTGATTAAAATTTAGTAAAATATTACAATTATAAAAAGTGTAACCACGTCATTCCCCATATTCAAGTTTTGAATAAAGGGTACATTCTTTCATACGACTAAACGCCGTAAAATCTAAAAATAATTTTAAAGAGGATTCGTCCCAAGCTTTTAAAAATTAGGGGGACATTAATAAATCAGTAGTATTTATAATTTAATTGATCAGTGGAAAATTGATTGTGTTAATTTCAATAAACCGTTAAAGAATTGCATTTTGAATAATTGGTACTATAAAATGTTTTGGCTGTGTTCGTTTTTAAAATGTGCAAATGAATATTTAACTAAAATTAACCTTTTTTTCTCAGATTCATTCTAATTGACCTTATTATAACGAATATTTGAAGAGATTATTATTTTATTGGCAGTGTTGAAGTTAGCTTTTTTGTAAGATTAGGTTGTTAATTTTGGAAGGTTTATCCGTTTTGAAATGCAATAAAAAAAGCTCATTATTTAATGAGCTTTTTTTATTTAGATATGAAAATTTACTAAGGATTAGCTTTATCCCAGTTTTCTTCTGCTAACGGTTTAGGTAATTTATCATAAATCACCATATCTTTTGCTGGCAAAACAATTTCTCCCAATTTTCCGTAACGACGCACATCAACCCAGCGATGTCCTTCATAAAATAAAGAATATAAATGCTCTTTCAAGATGGCATTAATCTGTCAAGGCATAAAATAAAACGTTTATTTTAGTAATATAACGAGTTGTGTGATTATATTTCTATTGAATTAGATATACGTAATCATCAGTAAAGTTTGAGTTAGTAGTAAATGGAGTGTTCATTTCCATCACATAAGATCCTTCAACGCAACCAAATGGTCTATAGATTATTAATGTAAACGTAGTAGTACAATATTCACCAGGTTGAACCTGAAAGTTATTTCCAGGTCTCCATACTATTTTGTACTCACCACTTTGGGCAGAATAGCCACCACCCGTAATACCATCAACCGATGAAACTCTAACGCATCCTCTATAGTTATCAAATGAGTTTATACTGAATCGAATATTCTGAGGAGAACCTGTATTGTTGGAAACCCAAACAGTAAATTGTTTTGTATAATTACCTCCGTTTAAAGTCGAATACTGATAACCATACAAATCAAAGCCATAAGAGATTCCGTTTTCTTGTCTGGAACTCTTATTTTTATCAAGTAATAATGGTTTTGGGAGGCTGTGACCATTAGACAAAGGTTTATCTGAGCCCAATTGACTTTCCTCTTTACTCACGCAATTGTATAATATTGCTACAGTCAGTAGGCATATTATACGTAAAATAATTCTTTTCATGATTTTTTTGTTTTGAGATTGAAATTAATTTTAATAAATAAATGTAGTAAGAAATGATCAAAAAAAACGATTTTAAAAAATTAATAATTATTTCATTTATGAAATAATATAAAAACTACTTATTATTACTATCCCAATCCACTTCATTTTGTTGTTTAGGAAACGAACTGATTACTTTGTGCGTTGGCAAGTCCAATGGAAGCTTAGCAAGCTTAGCATATCTTCTCATATCAAACCAACGATGTCCTTCCATAAATAATGAATAGCGACGTTGATTTAGTAATTCATCAATCAAGGCATCCTTATTTCCTAAAATAGTTGGTTTTGCA
>JAYVRF010000051.1:0-9685 GCA_043756925.1 Arcicella sp.
TGTTTTATACCACCCTTTTTCTTTGGCAAAAGAAATGGCATTTTCTGAAATTAAATCATAGTCTTCACCAATTATTAAACCATTTGAAATACTGCCGAAATGTTTCACACTTTTTGCAACCCACTCATTTCCAGCGGTTTCCAGAATCCATGCTTCTTCTTTATCGGCAATAATAAAAGAATTATGGTAGAAAAAATCACGATTTTGATAACCTCCGCAAACATCTTGTCCGTAGGATTTCAGTAAATCTGTTATGTTGATTAAGGCTTCGTTAGCAGTCTTTGAACGTTCCAAAGCAAGTCTCAACAAATCCATTCCTGTGAGTCCTTTGATAGTTTTTTGGAATTTTACTTTGGTAAAAATGGCTTCATTTCCAATCGTAACGCCGTATTCATTAACCCCCATTTCAGCACCCCACATCCAGAACGGTTTTGAAAGAATTACCTCAAAAGTTTCTTCTACTTGCGGAACATCAATATAAGTGCAACGTAACAATTTTTCGTTATGTTTCAATCTTGGGACACGCACAATTGCCTGAGCCTCGTTGGGTTCACGGTCGGAATTTTTGCCAAAAATTAGGGAATTATTTTTTGTCGCAGAGGGTAAAGCTATGAAAGTATCGCACATGTTTAAAGAGGTTTTATGAAGGAATATGGTGCAATTTACGAATAATTTTATACCTAACTACAAAAGGAAGGCTTCGCTTTAAGCGAAGCCTTCCTTAAAACCAATTCAAAAAATCATCTTTTAATTCCTTCTGCTCCTCTGAATATGAATGAAGTTGGAATTAATCCTAACAACTTTTTCTCAAAACTTGCTTTTGGTATTGCCAGCATATCCGAGACTTCGTCGCCCATCAAAAATCGCATTTGAGCCGCTGGAAATGATTTTAGTAGGGGATTTTCGATAAATTTTTCCATGGTATCTAATAAGGCTTTCGTCAATAATTTGCCTTCTTCGGATGCTCTGAATTGGCGTTTTGCAATGACTTTATCCATTACATAAGCCTCTCGTAAGTTATTAGGAATCAAGGTTTTATCTATGCCCATAATCACGGAAACTACATTCCAAAAATGCAGATAGGCTTCTGAATCTGATTCTTCGGGTTCGGTTCCCATTTTTCTCATTCCTCTAAGCACAATGTATGAAAATGCTCCATTTGTTCCAGCCATATCCTCTTGATTTACTGGTTTGCCCCAAGCCAAATCCCAAGTGCCATGATATTCCGTAAAAAAGCGAATGGCGGCGTGCATCAGTCTGACTTTCAATATTTTACGAATCGCCTCATCGTTATTCCAGTTTTTTTCTTGGGTAATTATTTGAACAAACTCCCCCGTTTCTTCTAATCTTTTTATAGTATCAGTTGAAATTCTTTGGGACATTGCCAAAACTTTTGCCCCATCGGCTCCTGCATAACAGTAGGGCAAAGAATAACAGGCTAACATCAATCCAATTTGATTTTGATTTTTGATAAAAAACTTCATGCCCTGATGCATCAATTTCTTATCAGCAAAGTCTGGTAAGGTGTTATTTTGGTCAATAAATTCTTTGATGATTTGATAGGAAGATATTGATTCTGAACTATTTAGCCACGAAAACATTGAACGAACTCCCCCAATTCCCTCAGTTTCGTGGAGTTTAGAAATTACAGCATCCGCCAATGGATCACCCGTCTGACGGAGTTTATCCATGAGTTCGTTTGGAAACTGACGAGTTGGTTTTATGGATTTCAATTGATTCTTTTTTTATAGTATTATTCAGGATTTAACACGCTGAGAACTCAATATGTTTTACAAAATACACATTGCATTTCACTTGCCCAAATAATAACTCCAAGCCGCCAAAGCAATCTCCGCAATCATTTTATCATTGGTTACCTCATCTTCCATAGAATTTGAAACAAAAATGGCAATGGCAAATTGTTTTCCGTTTGGTAAAGTGACAATACCAATATCATTTGTTCCTCCTGTGAGTCCTACTTTGTTTTTTCCAGAAGAGCCTGTTTTATGAGCCACAATAGCTTTACGTGGTAATAATCCTTTAATTTTATCAAGTCCCGTAGTGGTTTCAACCATGATTTTGTAGATAAAATCTTGGCTACTTTTTGAAAGAATTTGTTGTCTATGAAATTTTTGGAGTAATTGGATGGCGGCAAAAGGTGTACTGTAATTCTTATATTGAAGACTCCAATCGTTCTGAATTCTTACTTCTGGGTCGAGAATTGCCACGTCTTTTACCCCCAAATCATGAATAAATTTATTGGCTTTTTCTGGTCCACCAATAAGTTTAAACAGCAAGTCGCAACCTACATTATCACTCTGTGAAACCGTATATTTGATTATTTCACTCAAAGGCAAATTGACGTTTCTTTGAGGATATTTTTCTCGTATAGAGCTGTTGAGGTAAGGGATTAAGTCTGATTTATTCACAAAAATATTCTGATTCAAAGTTAATTTCCCTTTATCAACTTGATTCAAAACTGCCAACGCCAAATGAAATTTATACACACTTTGCATCGGAAAATATCCTTTTCCATTAAACATTAGAGTATCACCATCTTCGAAGTTCATAATCCCAACTCCAACCGTAGCATTTTTGGATTTTATGATTTGGTTAATTTTTTCTCGAAGAACCAAATTTTGAGCGAGAATATTAAGAAACGATAATTATAAAATGATAATAAGAATTGCAATTTTTTTCATGGGATTTTAGTTTGTTGGTTCTACTATGATTTATATGTTACGACAGGTTTCCAACCTGTCAATCGGACTCTACTGACAGGTTGGAGACTTGCCCCACATTTATTTCCGTATAAATCATAAAAGAGCCAGTTTGATTAGATAAAATTACCAAATTCAATTTTGAAAAATAATCACTTTCTAAGACAAAATTGTAACAATTCAAGAAAATTTCATTTTAAATCTAACAAGGGATAAGGTTTCGGTAAAAATATCCAATCTTTAATCAATAATTCATCATCAATATACGTTAAGTGACTAAACTCTGTTGTATTATTCCATGAAAAAGCTACTTATAATCCTTCCATTTTATATAATATTTTCATTTTCAGCTTTTAGCCAAGTTTATTCTGACTCACTCATTATCAACATTCAAGGGTCGTTAGGAAAATTGCATAGTGAAAATGAAAACCTCAAAAGTCGTCTTGAAATTCAAGGACGTTCTTTAACGGATATATCTAAAAATCAATCACTTACGGACAAAACTAAGTGGGATAAAATCAAAACTAACTTAGTAAAAAGTGCCGAAGTCTATAAGATTTTGAGCGATGATATTATTGATTTAAAATCACAAGTATTGAATCAGGATTATCAAGGATACATCAAAAAATTGAGTTCGGTTGAGAAAGGACCATTAGGATTTTCCTTTGAAGATGTTATTCTAAAAACAGCACAAAGCAAAGCCATTTTTAGTAAGAAAGAGAAGAATGAACGTTTTATGAGTGTCTTGAAAAGTTTGAAAGATAGTCCAATTGTGGGCTTAATTCCGTATGCTTCACAGGCAGTCAATCTTTCAACAGCAGCGGTGAATGTTGCGTATGCTTCGGGTATGCAGGATAAGAAAGTAAATTTTGATAAAATAAAAGAGTTTGAGAAGGAATTGCAACGGTACACAGGATTTTATAATATGTTGGATAAAGCCAATTTAACGAATTCAAATTCAAGTGGACAGACCGTTACCATGTTGGAGGCTTTGCAGTTAGATGTATTAGAGAAATTTAAAAAAGATGCTCAGAAAGTAGGATATAATCCGAGGGAAATTCGGATTGTAGAACCTTTGGACGACTATTTTAATTATATGGTAAGTGAATTTTCGACAGATTTTATGAAGAAAAGAATTGCTGAAATTGAAAGTAAATATACGCAAAAAGACGGACGGACTAATTTGGGCGAGATGTTGCAAATGGAATTAGATGTTCGTCATGTAAACAATAATTTGGATTACGTTCAAAGCCTTTGTAATCGTTTCATTGCGGTTCATGACCAATATTTTGACTTTGAAAATCGGTATTTTGAGCAAGTGAAACAAGCAATCAGTGTTGCAAAAGCTAATAATATTATTGAAGGCGTTGGCGAAAAACCTGCCCAAATGGTTTATGAAGATTTGATGAAGGATTTGGGAGCTAAGAAAAAGAAAAAAGATTCCGCCATTAAGTCGAGTATCAATATTAAAGAATTAAAAGACAAAATTGATTCAATTGATATTTATAAGATTTTGTAAGAATAAAATTGATTTGACAAATTTTTGAAAATTTGTCAAATCAATTTTATGTTTTAATCAAGGATATTATACAAAGCCTTTATTTCATCGTAGTTCATTCCTTTTATTGAATGCAAACGTCCAGAAGGAACTCCGCCTGGAATAATCACATACCTCCACGGATAAGTTGCATTAAAAGTGGCTTTAAGATTAATTGCCCCAAGATCGGTGTAATAATAAATTCCTAATGTACCATTTTGATATTCGCCTGAATAGGTTGAACCACCAAATTTGAAAAAAGTCAAAACTACACCTCTATCCAAAATTTCTTGAGTAATTTTAGGGGCTACAATTTTTCCAGTCCAATTTGTTCCCGAACCTGTGAAAACTACATTTGCCCAATCTGAATAAATTACATTGGCAGTTCCAGTTGCCCCTGCAGCACCAGTGGCACCAGCATTTCCTGTAGCCCCCGAAGCACCAGTTTCTCCCTTTGGACCAACTTCGCCAGGTTTGCAAGACCAATTAAATACACATAAAATGACAATTAAAAAACGAAGTGAATACATTAGATTTTTCATGTTTTGATAAATTTAATTTGTTAAAGTTTTATCTTCTAACACAAATTTATCCAATTATCAAGCGTTTGATAATCATTATTGAGTATTTGGTTAATTATTGAATTAAAGGTATTTATGGTTGAGTATTCGGTATTTTAGCGTTTCTACTTATCTTTGCAAATGGAAAAACAGCCTTCTTTTTATACCACTCAATTTTGGTTATTATGCACCAGTAACTTCCTTTTCTCTGCCAGTTTTCAAATGATGATTCCCGAATTACCCGACTATTTGAAAAGTTTAGGTGGCAAAGAATACATCGGTTATATTATTGCACTTTTCACTTTAACGGCAGGTTTATCTCGACCATTTTCTGGAAAATTAACGGACACAATCGGACGAGTTCCCATCATGGCTTTCGGCTCAATCGTGTGCTTCGTTTGCAGTGGAATTTATCCTTTTGTTCACACTGTTTTTGGATTTTTGTTATTAAGATTTCTGCATGGATTTTCAACGGGAACAAAACCAACCGCAACCGCCGCCTATGTTGCTGATATTATTCCCGAAGACAGAAGAGGAGAAGCACAAGGAATGTTAGGAATTTTCACGGCAACTGGTATGTCAATCGGACCCACCATTGGCAGTTATTTAGCGACATTTACGACCATCGACGTCATGTTTTATACTTCTTCGGCTTTTGCATTAGGTTCAATTTTAATTCTCTTGAATATGAAAGAAACCCTGCCAAAAGTACAAAAACAGCCTTTTTCTTTGAAATTATTTAAAATTGGGTGGATAGACATTTTTGAACCAAGAGTGCTTCCTGCCTTTGTAGTTATGCTTTTATTGTGCTTTTCATCTGGGGTTATTTTAACCCTTGTGGCAGACCAAACTAAATTATTAGGCATGACAAACAAAGGATTATTTTTCACCATTTCCACGATTGCATCTTTATTAGTTCGAGTTCTTTTCTCAAAAACTTCTGATAAATATGGTCGGATTCCAGTGTTAATTATTTCCGCAGTTTTAATGATAATTTCAATGATTATGTTTGCAGTGGTAGATTCTGTGACGGTTTTTGTATTGGCTTCAATTTCATTTGGGTTCTCGTGGGGTCTAAATACGCCAACATTAATGGCTTGGACGGTTGATTTATCGCATGAAAACTATCGTGGAAGAGCCTTAGCAACCACCTACATTGCCCTCGAGGCAGGGATTGGGATTGGAGCTTTATTTGCAGGATATTTATACAAAGGCAAAATAGAAAATATGGCTATTTCTTATTATTTATCGGCATTTTTGGCATTTTTGGCGTTGGGTTATTTATGGATTAAACAAAAGGAACATAAAGCATTGTAGCGTTAAATCGCAAGTCCGATTTTGGTAACACAGACTTCAGTCTGTAATTCATAAACCTTATATATGTACAGACTGAAGTCTGTGTTACAAAAAATTATCGGATATTTATTTAGTTCATGGAAGCCTTCGATTTAAGCGAATGCTTCCATAATCTCGGCTATGAGTCTCAGTATCAATCGTGGTTGAACAAAAAAACTTTGTTCAATTCCGTAATCTAAATCCCCTTAAAATCAGGCGTTTTCTTTCCTAAAAAAGCTGTAACTCCTTCCATAAAATCATTAGTTTTACCCGCAATATCTTGATTAATCGCTTCCAATTCCAACATCTGTTCCAACGTTGAATGGTAAGATTGATTCAACACTTTCTTGATTAATCCAATGGCTTGCGTAGCTGATTTAGCATACATTTTTGCCGTCTGATTTACGACAAAATCCAAATCTTTTTCAGCGACGATTTTATTCACTAACCCTAATTCTAAACACTCCTTCGCTTCCACAATTCTGCCCGTTGAAGCTAATTCAAAGGCTTTTTGTGAACCGATTAATCTTGGTAAAAAATACGAAGAACCCGCATCAATTATTAGCCCAATACTCACAAAAATTTGGGATATTCGGGCGGTTTCTGAGGCAATAATTACATCACAAGCCAACGCCAACGAACAACCCGCACCCGCCGCCACACCATTTAATTTACAAATAACGGGCTTTGCTAAATTCCTGATTGACAGTATCATAGGGTTATAATTATTTCGTAAAGATTCGCCTAAACTCGTTGCATTACCTATTCCATTCTTTAAATCTGCTCCTGAACAAAAGGCTTTGTCCCCCGTTCCTGTGAGGATAACCACACGAACTGATTCATCTTCACCAGCCAGTATAAAAGCCTTTGTAATTTCTTGAATTAAGGCAGGATTCAAGGCATTATAAACCTCTGGACGATTGAGTGTTATCGTGCAAATGCCTTCCGCAATTTCGTAAATGATATGATTAAACATGATTATTTCTGTTGATGATTTTAAAAAAAAGTACCACTAAAAAGTACCACCGATAGACTAATAATTAAACCTAAAAATGAACCTACAATTACTTGTGCGGGCGTGTGTGCATTGAGGTGTAAACGAGCCGCAATCAGAAGTCCACCGATTAGAATGACGGATATCATTGGGTAAAAAAGTTCATAACTACTAAATTTTATCACAATACCAATTAATGCTCCTAATGTTCCACTAATTCCAACGGCATGGGCGGATATTTTCCAATAAATACTGATAATTGCCACTGCTGCTATTGAGAAAGCAATACCCGTCATGATGATGGCAACTTCGGGTAATTGCTTTAATTTTAAGGTGAAAAAAGTAGCGACGAAAGTATAAATTACGACGGTTATCAGATAAGGAAGTCGTCTATCTTCCAAAGTTCCCATCCGTAAATCCTGTACAAATCCAAAACGATGAAGACAGTAAATGGTAAAAACAGGAAAGACAAAAGTTTGAAGAAATATTAATATCAAAAGCCCCATTTTAAGGCTCATTAAGCCAACACGGGCAGAATCATTGAACAATTCAAGGTTTTGAATTGATTCGGGAGCAACGTAAAATAATATCCCAAAAATGATTGTAGGCATCAACAATGGATGCAAAACGGCGGAAAGTATTTGAGCAAAACGAGTAGTCAAGGGTAATTCAATTATCAGTGAACAATAAACAGGGAATAATCAGCAGTAAACAATTATCAATTAGCAAAACAACGTAACTGTTAATGACGTACAAATTACATAAAAAAAAACTACCAGTATCTATTCCTAAAAATAAATGCTGGTAATTTTTAATTGTTAATTGATAATTGATTCATAGTTGTTTCCTTAAACGAGCCACTGGAATATTTAATTGCTCACGATATTTAGCAACTGTTCTTCTGGCGATATTATAGCCTTTTTCGTTCAAATATTTTTCTAATTTATCATCCGATAATGGGCTTTTCTTTGGTTCGTTATCAATCAATTCTTTCAAGATATTTTTTACTTCACGACTTGAAACATCTTCGCCCGAATCCGTCGCAATTCCTTCCGAGAAGAAGTACTTTAGTGGATAAAGACCAAATTCTGTTTGAACTGATTTACTACTGGCAACCCTTGAAACCGTTGAAATATCCATTTCAATCTGAATGGCTATATCCTTCAAAATCATTGGTTTTAATTTTGTTTCATCGCCCGTTAAGAAAAACTCTTTTTGATAATCCAAAATTGAATTCATCGTTCTCAACAATGTATTTTGACGTTGTTTGATGGCATCAATAAACCATTTTGCCGAATCTAATTTCTGTTTAATGAATGTTACCGTTTCTTTTATGATACGATTATTTTTGTCAGATTTATCATAAGTATCTAACATTTCATGGAAAGAATGGCTTACACGTAACTCTGGGGCATTTTTTGAGTTTAAAGAAAGTTCTAATTTGCCGTTGTTATTGAAGAGCAAATAATCTGGCATTAAATATTGAATCACTATGCCGTCTTCTTCTGCTGAACCTGGTTTTGGGTTTAATTTCGTAATAACTTTCACCGCTTGCTTCATTCCATCATCATCAACACCCAAACGTTTCTGGATTTTTTCGTAGTGTTTTTTTGCAAATTCATCAAAATTATCGGCAATAATTTTAATGGCATTCTGCACACCTGCATCCTCGGAATTTTTTCTATATAATTGAATCAAAAGACATTCCTGCAAATTACGGGCGGCAATTCCAACGGGGTCAAATGTTTGAATTTGCTTTAAAACAGCCTCTACATCTTCCGAAGTGGTATAAATGCCTTGTGTAAAAGCTAAATCATTGACAACTGCCTGGATTGGACGATGCATATAACCATCTGTCTCGATTGAGCCAATCAATTGTCTTCCAATAATTTCTTGTTGTTCTTCTAAACGCAGAAAGCCTAATTGAGAAATAAGATGGTCGGTCAAACTGGAAATCATGGCAATTGGCATTTCCTTGTCTTCATCGTCTCCGTTGCCATCGCCCTGCATTTTATAACCATTGTGATCATCGTGGAGATATGACTCAATATCAATTTCACGGTCGTTGGAATCACCGAATTCTTCATCTGCATAATCATCAAAATCTTCATCATACTCATCACGTTCTTTTACTTCGTTTTCCATTTCCATTCCTTCTTCAAGGGCGGGATTAATTTCGAGTTCTTCTTCGATTCGGGCGGAAAGTTCAAACGTTGGTATCTGAAGTAATTTAATAAACTGAATTTGTTGTGGAGATAATCTTTGTTGTTGTGATTGATTGAGGGAAAGTTTTTGCATAATATCAGGCAGTAAGGTAAAATTAGAAATTAAGGTTGGTATTATATTTGTGGATGACACAACTTCTTACTGTTTTAACAAATATCTTGCCAAATTTATAAAAATATAATTTACAATATCAATATAACTTAGTCATAATTTTAAAATAGTTTACAAACCCCTGAAAATCAATTACTTGAAATATAAATTATTTTTAAATTTTAAGTAAAATATAAATTATTTTACCTAAAACAAGGTTGAA
>JAYVRF010000052.1:0-9638 GCA_043756925.1 Arcicella sp.
CTTCATCGTTGTCTGAATTGTCGTTATCATCACCGTCCATTTCAATATCAATGCCATTTTTATTAAAAGCCGTACCAACTTTTTCCTGACAACTCCGCACCAAAACCGTTGGAATGGCAATGCACAAAAGCACAATTGTTATGACGGTTGCGGAAGAATTTGTTTTTCCCAAAAGGGCAATTAAACCAAGATATATCAACAGCAAGGGCCACAAACGAGATATTTCGTGCCAATTAAAATTAAACCAACCCCATTCTTTTCCTAAGAATAAGATGCCAAGCAAGATTAAAATCCCACCAGTGAATAGACTTTTTGAATTCATGTTTTCAGTGAACAATTAATAGTTATCAGTGAACAATCATCAGTAAGTAAAAAATTTAAGCATCAACTTTACTGATAATTGTTCACCGATAACTGTTAATTGAATTTAGAGGTTACTACTGTCGTTATTATTTTTATAATCAATTTTATCCTTATCACGAAAGATGATATAACCGCCCACCGCAATCAGAATTAAGGGCCAGAATTTTCCAAAATCAAAGTCTGGAATCCATTCGTCTAAAAGGAAAATTGTACCGAGGACTATCAAAATAATCCCCCAAACCTTGTTTGAATCTTTTTTCATGTTCGTTATTGTTTCGTTAAAAGTTGAATCGTTTGTGGCATCAGCCGAAGCGGTCTGCCAAGAGTGTTGCACGGGTAATGCTGCCCACAGGATAATATAAATCCAGAAGAAAATACCATGAGTGAATACTAATCCTACGACTAAAATTAATCTCATCACTGATATGTCAATGTCAAAACGTTCGGCTAATCCCGCTGCAACGCCCCCTAATTGTCCCTTAGAAGGTATGCGATATAAGGTCTGATTCATGGTTTTGTTATTTGAAATTTGTATAACTGATTGATTTAGAGAAATTTACGATTGATAACTTAATAATTTACTACTTTTTATTACATAGTACCTTGTTTGATGTTCGAAAGGTAGCACGACTTTTATGAATGTCAATTACGAAATAAATGAACGGTAAGTTTGAATTAAGAATGGTAGTTTTTGATTATGGGAAAAAACAAAAATCCCCCTAAGCCCCTTCGGGGCTTAGGGGGATTTCATGCTCAATTACTGTTTCGGAACTTTCGCTTTTGCTTCTTCCACTTTCTTGCTTTGAACATTCACATTTTCGCCCATTGAAATTTGGTCTTTCTTGTTTTGTTCAACGTCCGTTAAAAGTTTTTCTAACTCCGCCTTGTTCTCTTCGATTTTCTTCAAAAGTTTTTCTTTTTCTCTTTTATTATCTTCAATTGCACGAACCAATTTATCGCCCGTTTTGATGGTTTTCTTTTGCTTATCAACCACATCTTCCATCACTTTTTCTTGACCTCTAACACCCTCTTGCAGAGTAATTATTTCCACAAAATCATTCAAAATCTTCTCTGCGGCGGCATATTTCGGATGCGTTCCTCCCACATAAAGTTCCTCTCCCATTCCAATTGACATAAAAATTTTAGTACGACCTTTTTCGGAGGTTATTCTACTTGCCAGCATCAAAGGGTCACCCGAAATTGTGGGCATTATGGCATTATTCACTCGGTAAGAAGTGCCTTTCCCAGATTCAACTTTACCGAATTTTGCCAATTCAACTTGCCAAGCCTGTTTAACGAATTTTTCATCCACGGCAACTGAAGTATAAAGACCCTCTTTGGTTGCTTTCTCAATTTCTTGTGTACCCGAAAAAACTTGGGCATTAACCGACTGAAAACCAGTCAGTAACACAGCGGCTAATAATAACTTTTTCATAAAAATGTTTTAGTAATTTAGATTAAAATTTAAAATTGTTTCATTGCAAATTAAGCAACAATCATCTGACAACCAAAGTTTCAAAAAGTAACACGAAGTAATGACCGAAAAACTATCTATTTTAATCCTTGCGGCAGGCAATTCAAGCCGATTAGGAAGTCCTAAACAACTCATTGAGTTTGAAGGACAAACTCTAATTGAAAGAATAACAGAAACGGCATTATCAATTTCAGAGGATGTTTTAATCGTTTTGGGAGGAAACTCAGAACTGATTTTACCAAAACTGGTAAGATTTGAAGATACTATTTCAATCGTTTTTAATCCAGACTGGAAGGAAGGAATGGGAACATCTATTCGTATCGGAGTAGAGAAATTAGCTGAGAATTCGGATTTGATTATCATTTCATTATCAGATCAACCTTTTATTTCAAAAGTTCTTTTGCAAAATATGTTGCAAACTTATGCAAAAACGCAAAATCCAATTGTGTCTTGCACATATAGCAATACGTTAGGTGTTCCTATTTTATTTCATAAATCTGTATTCTCTGAACTATTAAAATTGAATGGAGATAAAGGTGCTAAATCTTTTTTACATCTCTATAAAAACAGGATTTCAACCATTGATTTTCCCGAAGGAATTGTTGATATTGATACTTTGGAAGATGTGGAAGATTTAAAAAGATATTGATTTTGAGCCATTTACAAACAAAAAAACCGAAAATTATTTTTCGGTTCTCTGTGAAAGTTTTTAATAATTTTACTTGAAAATAGCTATTTAAAGTGATTTCAAAGCAAAAAAATAAATAGTTCTTTCTGTTTCTGCCTATAAATTGTGGTTAAGTTTTAAGTGAGTGGTTAATATTATGATGTGATTAAGTATTTAGGAAACTGATGTAACAACATATACTATAGTAGATGAATACATTTATTTCTTTGCAAAATTCAGCAAATTCTTAAAAAAAAGAAATAGCCAATTTGGCTAATTTCTGACAAAAATCAAGTAATTTTAATTTATTGATACACGTCAATAACCCGTTAATTTATGGTAAATATAAAATGATTAATTTTTAGTATTTTATGCAAAACCTGCTAAATCATTCCATAGACCTACTTTTTAGTAAATGCTTAGAAGCTATAAACCAGATTTCGGGGGAAACTTCTGAAAAATCTGCGAAAAAGTATCTACAAGAAATGAGTTTCTTCAATAAAGACACCACTTATTTGAATGCAGTGTATGGAATCATGGATATGACAGATTTATCCTTTAAATATATCACAAATACGGATGTAGCTTTGGGGATACCCGTTGAATCATTTATGCAAAAAGGATTTAGTCAGTTTTTGAGTTCAATGACTCCCGAAAAGGAAAATGTTTCTTCAATTCCTACACTTTTTAAATACATGGTTGATTCCATTAAAGCTGCACCACAAGAAATAAAGAAGAATTTTGTGGCTTACGGCTACGGAATGAAGCATTTTCGCCCGAGTGGAAAACCCTTTCACACGATGGTTCAGATTTTTGGCTTAGAATTCAGTGATAAAGGTTATCCAATGCTTTGCTTTATTGTGGATCAGGATATTGACCATTTAATCAAACCTACTGACCAATACTGGGGGCGAGTAAGTTTTAATAATGGAGAATTTGTAACGACTTTTTCTTCCAAAGAGATGATTTTGAAAAAACAAGATATTTTCTCTGCAAGAGAATTGGAAGTTTTGAAATTATTAATGAAAGGGAAGGAATCTAAGCAAATTGGAGAAAAACTTTTTATTAGTTCAAATACGGTGGATAATCATCGCAAAAACATGATTCGCAAATTGGATGCCCGAGATACAACAGCTTTGGTGCAATTGACCAAACAATTAGGGATTCTTAGATAAAAATACCTAACACAAAATATTACTAACACACACAAATATTGTACCTCAACTCAATTTAACTAAAAGTCGGTTCTCTCAAAAGAAACCGACTTTTTTTGTCATCCGTGTACCATTTTCACATCCACCCATTTACGAGCGTTGATGAAGGCTTCTAACCACGGGCTTACTTCGTCTTTTCGTTCTCTTTCTGGGTAATTTGCCCAGTTCCACGGAAACGTTGAGCGTTCAATGTGAGGCATCATGACTAAATGTCTGCCCGTTTTGTCGCACATCATGGCCGTGTTAAAATCCGAACCGTTGGGATTGGCGGGATAATTTTCGTAGCCATATTTACCCACGATATTGTAATTTTCCTCTGAATTTGGCAAGTTAAATTTCCCTTCCCCATGCGATACCCACACGCCCAAAGTTGTTCCCGCTAACGTCGAAAGCATGACTGAATTATTCTCTTGAACTTTGACGGACGTGAAAATACTTTCGTGTTTTTGAGATTCGTTGAAGTGCAGTTTTCCGTGAACTTCATGCTCTGGATTTATCAATTCTAACTCCATAAATAACTGACAACCGTTGCAAATTCCGACTGAAAGCGTGTCTTCTCTTTTGAAGAAATTTTTGAGAGCAGTGTTCGCTTTTTCGTTGTATAAAAATGCTCCCGCCCAACCCTTTGCCGAACCCAAAACATCTGAATTTGAAAAACCACCAACAGCACCAATAAACTGAATATCCTCCAAATTTTCACGACCATAAATCAAGTCAGTCATGTGAACATCTTTTACATCAAAACCAGCTAAATACATCGCATTCGCCATTTCTCGTTCAGAATTACTGCCTTTTTCACGGATAATTGCCGCCTTTGGTCTTGGTTTTGTTGGATCGAGTACAGGTTTCTTTCCATCAAAATGAGCAGGGAAAGTATAAATTAATGGTTGGTTTTTGTAATTATTAAAACGCTCCAAAGCCATGCCATTTTTAGATTGTTTTGAATCTAACAAGAAAGACGTTTTATACCAAGTATCTCTCAATTCTGATACTTTAGACATGAAAATATCTTCGTTATTTTTAATTGAAATAACGTCACTTTCAACCACTTTTCCAATCTTGAAAATCTCAATATTATGTTGTTCAAAAATAGCTTCAACGGTTTCATCCGCTTGGAAAACGATACTAATATTTTCGTTAAAAAATGCTTTAACAGTATCAATCTCACCCAAGGTACTCAAATCATATTCAGCACCTAAATTGACCTCGGCAAAACACATTTCCAAAAGCGTAGTAATCAATCCGCCACTTCCCACGTCGTGTCCCGCTTGAATTTTATTATCTTTTATTAAATCCTGCAAAACGTTAAAAGCTCGTTTGAAAAATGCAGAATCTTTAATGGTTGGAACTTCCGTACCTACTTTGTTTAGAATTTGGGCGAATGAACTTCCACCCAATTTAAACGAATCTTGCGAGAGGTTCAGATAGTAAATATTTCCGCCATTTCTGTTCAACACTGGCTCAACGACTTTCGTAATGTCTGAGCAATTTCCACCTGCCGAAATAATGACCGTTCCCGGGGCAATTACTTCATCATTTGGATATTTTTGCTTCATCGAAAGAGAATCTTTCCCCGTTGGAATGTTGATTCCTAATTCAATAGCAAAGTCGGAACAACCTTTCACGGCTTCGTAAAGTCGGGCATCTTCACCCGCATTTTTGCAAGCCCACATCCAGTTTGCCGACAAAGAAACCGACATTAAACCATTTTTCAAAGGAGCAAAAACGATGTTTGAAAGTGCTTCACCGATGGCAGTTCTTGAACCCGCAACGGGGTCAATCAAAGCAGCAATTGGCGAATGTCCGATGGATGTAGCGATGCCTTCTTTACCTTTAAAATCCAAAGCCATTACGCCTACATTGTTCAGTGGTAATTGCAAAGCACCCACGCATTGTTGTTTGGCAACTCGTCCGCCCACACATCTATCCACTTTATTGGTGAGCCAATCTTTACACGCAACTGCTTCTAATTGAAGCACTTGGTTTAAATACTCTTGAATATTGGCAACTGAATAATTTAAGTCTGTATAGTTTCTTTCGATGGTTTTATCCTCCATAATCACTTTTGGAGAACTCCCAAACATATCTTCAATCGCAAAATCCATCGGTTTCAATCCCGTTGATTTTGATTGAAAAGTAAAACGGTGATTATTCGTTACCTCACCCACGACGTACATTGGCGACCGTTCACGGTCGGCAATGCGTTGGAGGATTTCCAAATCTTTTTCACCAATCACCAAACCCATTCTTTCCTGCGATTCATTACCGATAATTTCTTTGGCAGAAAGCGTTGGATCACCGACTGGTAATTTATCCAAGTCAATCAAACCGCCCGTTTCTTCAATCAATTCCGAAAGGCAGTTCAAGTGTCCACCCGCACCGTGGTCGTGAATAGAGACAATTGGATTATGGTCAGCTTCAACCATGCCACGAATGGCATTGGCAGCTCTTTTTTGCATTTCTGGATTGGAACGTTGAATAGCGTTTAATTCAATGCCAGCCCCCAAAGCACCCGTATCAGCCGATGAAACTGCCGCTCCACCCATGCCAATTCGATAGTTTTCACCACCCAAAATCACTACTTTATCGCCTTCAGTTGGTTTTTGCTTGATGGCTTGGCTTTCTTTTCCGTAACCAATACCACCCGCCAACATAATCACTTTATCGAAGCCCAATTTGCGAACTTCTTCTTCGTGTTCAAAAGTCAACACAGAACCCGTAATCAAAGGCTGACCGAATTTATTACCAAAATCAGAAGCACCATTGGACGCTTTTATCAAAATATCCATGGGCGTTTGATACAACCAATCACGTTCCGACATGCCATTTTCCCAAGGACGATTTTCTTCCAAACGAGAATATGAAGTCATGTAAACTGCCGTACCTGCTAAAGGCAGAGAACCTTGTCCACCCGCTAAACGGTCACGAATTTCACCACCAGCACCCGTGGCAGCACCATTGAAAGGCTCAACGGTTGTGGGAAAATTATGGGTTTCAGCTTTTACAGAAATCACCGAATCAAATTCTTTTTCTGCATAAAAATCGGGCTTATCGGCGGTATTTGGGGCAAATTGGATAACTTTTGGTCCTTTGATAAAAGCGACATTATCTTTATAAGCAGAAACAATATCGTTAGGATTTTCTATGGAAGTTTTCTTGATGAGTTTGAAAAGCGATGAATCTTTGGTTTCACCATCAATGATAAAAGTACCGTTGAAAATCTTGTGGCGACAGTGTTCTGAGTTTACCTGCGAGAATCCAAAAACTTCTGAATCAGTTAATTTTCTTGCTAATTTTTCAGACAAATTATTCAGATAATCGACCTCTTCGCTGCTCAATGATAACCCTTCTTTTTTGTTATAAGCCGCAATGTCATCAATTTCTACAATCGGTTCGGGCTGAACATTGATGGTATAAATTATCTGATTAAGTTGCGAATATTTTTGCGAAAGCATCGGGTCAAAATCCGTAAATTCTTCTGATACTTCCGTAAATTCTTCAATTCTAATAATGCCTGAAATGCCCATATTTTGGGTGATTTCAACGGCATTTGTACTCCAAGGCGTAATCATAGCCGCTCGTGGACCTACGAAAAATGAATCGAGCGATGATTGATTGGAATTGGTGGAAGTATGCTTATTTTCAGACGAGCTATTGAATAACCAATACAGTTTTTTGAGGTCTTCTTGTGAAAAATTGCCTTGCTTTTGGACGGCAAAAACTGTCTTGGATGAACTTCCGAAGAAATGAATCATTATTTTACGATTTGATTGATTTTAAAAATGCAAAATTAATTCAATTAAATGGTTTATGCGAGATATTTTAGTTGGATTTGGAGTTGATAGTTTTGTAAGAACTGTATTCTTTGTATTATTGCAAGATAATCACTGAAAATATGAGAGGACTCAATAAAGTTACGCTAATTGGAAATCTGGGCAACGACCCATCCATTCAAACACTCGAAGGTAACATCAAAGTAGCCAAATTTTCATTGGCAACCACCGAACATTTCAAGGACTCAAATGGGCAAAATCATTCGACCACAGATTGGCATAATTTAGTTCTTTGGCGTGGATTGGCTGATTTAGTTGAAAAATACCTTCACAAAGGTAGTTTGGTTTATGTGGAAGGAAAACTAAAAACCCGTAGTTACGACGACAAAGATGGGCAGAAAAAATACGTGACTGAAATTATAGCTGAACAATTATTACTACTTGACAAAAAGACCGATGGAAATTGACGTAAAATATGAACTTGCCAATAATAAAGGTAAAGACGTAATTTATATCCATTTTGAAAGGAATTTGGAGTTAAATCAGCGTGTCCAGAAATTAGTGGGTGTAAAATGGAGTAGTTCAAAAAAGGCTTGGTATGTATTGGATTCGGCATTTTATCGTGAGAAATTCAAGTTAGCCCCTAAAAATCCAATTGGGAAGGAGGTACTATCAAATGTGCAATCTGTTAATCAGATGGCACTTCAAAAGTATATTGAAACACTACAGTTAAAGGCGTACAGTTCAAGTACAATTACAACATACCGAAACGAATTTGCACAATTGTTGTATATTCTAAAAGACAAAAATGTGAACGAATTAAATGCTGACCGTTTGCGAGATTACTTTCTGTATTGTACGAATACCTTAAAACTTTCAGAGCATACGCTTCATAGTCGAATCAATGCAGTAAAGTTTTATTTTGAGAAAGTTTTGGGAAGAGAGAAGTTTTTTCTTGACATTCCCAGACCCAAAAAACCGTTTCAGTTGCCTAACGTATTGGCAATCAGTCAGGTAGAGTTATTATTTTCAAAATTAGAAAACCTCAAACATAAGACTATGCTTTTTTTGGCGTATTCAGCGGGTTTGAGGGTAAGCGAAGTTGTTAGTTTGAGAGTGAAGGATATTCATTCGGCAAGAATGGTTATCAATATTAAAGGAGCCAAAGGTAAAAAAGATAGGATGGTTATTTTATCGCAGGGTATTCTTGAACTTTTGAGAAAATATTACGTTGCCTACCGACCCAAATCTTGGCTTTTTGAAGGTCAGTACAGCGAAGAGCCATACAGTACTCGAAGTCTTCAAATGGTTTTTCATAGGGCAAAACGTGAAGCAAAAATCATACAGGACGTAACTTTTCATAGTTTGAGGCACAGTTATGCAACCCACTTGCACGAACGAGGGACTGATATCAGACTGATTCAAGAATTATTAGGACATAATGACATAAGAACAACGCTCAGATATACCCACGTGAGTACACGTAGGGTTGAGAATGTCATCAGTCCTTTTGATAATCTAAATATAAAAGATTAATAAAATTTGGAGTTTATCAATAGAATTTATAGATTTGAAAATGTATTATTCAACAAAAAATAAATACGAAAAAATAAATACGACAAGAATAATACCACGAAAAATTGGTAAAGTGCCAAACAATACAAAAAGTACGACAAAACTTTCGTATATTAGAGAGTTGGCTGTTATTTTAAGACCGACACCACTTAATAAATTACAATGACAATAGACAAGAAAGAGTTTGAACAATTACTTGATTCAATTAAATGTTGCTACGCCAAAGAAGTCTATGATAAACTTCCAGAAATAAATGATTTTCCAATTATAATTTTTGAAGGACAAAATATAAACTTTGACAATCTTCTTACTTCATTAAATAGCGTTTCAGATGTTTACTTAAAGTCAATAATTTTAAGAGTTGTTGCTATATGTGAACTAAGAATGGCAAGAGACAACGGCTTGGAGGTTGAAATAAAAAGAGTTTGGCAATTTATTTCTGAATCCATCAAAATTTTACCTGTAAATGCCACCATATCTTCAATTGGTTCTCAAGGATTTTTATCTATTCCACTTTTCAAAGATGATAAAGTAAAAGAAAAATTTGATTTTATTCGATTACATATTTGGGA
>JAYVRF010000053.1:0-9587 GCA_043756925.1 Arcicella sp.
CCACGATGTTGAAAGCAATGAAAGCCATTGTTTTATTCCAAAGAGAATTTTTTAAAACGGGAGATATTCGCAATTTGAAACCAATGATTTTAAAAGATATTGCTGACCAAATCAGTATGGATATTTCAACAATTTCACGAGTAACGAGTGGCAAATACGCTCAGACACCCTTTGGCACAATTAATTTAAAGGATTTATTCACGGAAGGCATAAAAGTAGATTCGGGTGAGGAGGTTTCAAACCGTGAAATTCAACAAGCAATTGCTAATTTAATAGCTAATGAAAATAAATTAAGTCCGTTGAATGACTTTCAATTGATGGATTTATTGGCACAAAAGGGATACAACATCGCACGAAGAACCGTGGCAAAATACAGAGAAAACATGAGCATCCCCTCCGCCCAAATGCGACGGATTTTGTGAGATAAGATGGAACGCAGATGACGCAGATGCTTCGCAACGCAGATTTTCGCAGATTTTTTTGTACGATAATATTAAAATCAATAATTAACTGATTATCAACTGGTTAAGTGTTAACAAAACGCCTTTGAAAGATTAATTCATTTTACAGATAATACTTTTTAAAAAATCTGCGGTGCGAAGCATCTGCGTCATCTGCGTTCCATAACTTAGACAAATACCCGAAAATGCAAAGAATATTAGTAATTGATGATGATACCGATATATGTTTATTGCTTCGTCGTTTTCTGACTAAAAATAATTATGAAGTTGCCATCGCCCATGATGGCAATTCTGGTTTGAATCTGCTCCAAGAATTCAGACCCGATTTAGTAATGACCGATTTCCGCTTGGGAGATATGGACGGCGGAACGATTCTCTCCAAAATAAAAGAGAAATTTCCTTTTATTCCTGTGTTGATTATAACGGGTTATTCTGATATAAAAATTGCCGTAAACGTCATGAAATTAGGGGCTTATGATTATATCACAAAGCCACTTTTTCCAGATGAAATCCTTATGACCATCAAAAAAGCCCTTGAAAGCACCGAGACAGAATCGGGAAGTATGCAAGGCCGTGTGAGTGGAAATAATGACAAGGAAAATGGTCAGGAAGGTAAGAAAAAAAGCAATAAAGCTGCTCCAAGGTATATTTTTGGCGACGGTGAAGAATCCAATTATTTATTGAAACAAATAAAGTTAGTTGCCCCAACAACGTATAGCGTTCTAATTTATGGTGAAAGTGGCTCTGGGAAGGAATCCGTTGCCCAAGAAATTCACTTACATTCCAAAAGAGCCAATCAACCCTTTGTGGCGATGGACTGCGGTGCAATTTCTAAGGATTTGGCTGGTTCTGAACTCTTTGGACATGAAAAAGGGTCATTTACGGGGGCTTTAAATCAGAAAATTGGACACTTTGAAATGGCAAATGGTGGAACGATTTTTTTAGATGAAGTTGCAAATCTACCTTATGAGGTTCAAGTGCTGTTGTTGAGAGTAGTGCAAGAGCGTACGATGAAAAGGATTGGAGGGACAAAGGAAATACCATTGGATGTGAGAATTTTGGTGGCATCAAACGAAAAGTTAATTGAAAGTTCTAAAAGAGGAAAGTTTAGAGAAGATTTATACCATCGTTTTAATGAATTTAGCATTGACGTGCCACCGCTACGTGACCGCAAGGACGATATTATGACTTTTGCTCAGTTCTTTTTGGATCAAACAAATGCGGAATTAGGAAAAAAAGTGAAAGGTTTTTCGTCCGATGTCATCGAAAATTTCATGACTTATGCTTGGTATGGCAATTTGCGAGAAATGAAAAATGTAATTAAAAGAGCTACTTTGTTAACCGACGGTGAATGGATTGAAGCTAAAACTCTTCCTTTTGAAATTTCAAATTATGCAAAATTACTATTTAATGACACGCCCAATGCTCCTTCGCCCGTAGCGATACTGCAGACGTATGTTCCCGTGATTGCTCCTCCACTCGTAACTGTGGAAATGCCCAATTTAACAAAACCGACTTTGAAATCAGCAGCCGTTGAAGCGGAACACGATATGATTTTGAAAATATTAAAAGAAGTGAATTTTAATAAGAGCAAAGCCGCTCGAATGTTAGGAATTGACCGCAAAACTTTATACAATAAAATGAGAATCTTTGATTTATAGTCAAACATATTTTTGACTGTTACCGCTTTTTAAAATTTGGAAATGGATTTATCCGACTATTTGTTGAACGTTTTTAGTTCAGAAAAACAATCAGATTTATTTGATAGTTTTTTGCGTGCCATTCCTGATTTCGTTTATCTACTCGATTTAGAAGATTCTAAAATTACATATCTCAATGAAAAAACTGGAATACTTGCTCATTACACGGCAGAGGAAGTTTTGTCACTTGATAAAAGTTTTTTTCCTGTAAAAAATTATAAAAATAGAGAAGAATTTTTTGATAAAATGAACCAACTTTTCAACAATGCAGAAGAAGGACAGCACCGTTCTTTTACCCTTGATTTATTAACGAAAGACGGGAAAAGACATATTGTTCGCAATAGAGCTACATTATTAAAGAGAAATAAAGAAGGTATTGCTTCAAAAGTGGTAGTAATTGCTGAGGATGTTACGCAAGAAACAGAACATGAAGAGTATGCAAAACAAAAGCAAATGCAACTCAACAATGCCGAAAGTGTTTTTATGTATGGCAGTTGGGAGTGGACTTTGGGAACCGATTATGTGATATGGTCGAATGGATTATTTGATATTTTTGGGTATGATGCCACAGAATACCCAGACTCAAAAATGGCTTATGGCGTTTATAATCAACACATTGTGGCTGAAGATAAACAAAGAGTTGCCCTTATTTCACAAGATGCTGTGGCTAATAAAAAATTATTTTATGAATTTGAACATGAAATAATTGATGAGAAAGGTAATCGCAAATTGCTTGCGGTGAAAGGTAGGTGTTATTTGGATGAAGAGGGGAATGTGGACAGAGTTTTAGGAACCTCTGAAGATATTACTAAATTAAAAGAACTCCAAAATACTTTAAAATACAAAGTAGAAGAATTAAAAAAAGCTCATGAGGAGTTGGAAAAAGCTCAAGATTTATTCAAAGAGGCAGAGGCATTAGCGAATTATGGTAGTTTCGATTGGGATGTTGAAAAAGATATTATTCTTTGGTCAGATGGTCTGAGAAGGCTATTTGCGGGTAATAATATTTCAAAGTTACCTGCAATTTTAAAATATAGTTTCTTTGAATCTCGAATTCATAAGGACGATACTGATAGAATTAATGAGATTGTACAAGAATCTATAAAAACAAAAAAACCTTATTCTTTTGAACACAGATTAATAAATTTAGACGAAGTTGAAAAGACAGTTCACACACAAGGATGGGTTACAACAAATGAAAATAATGAACTTCTCAGATTTATTGGAAACACGGTTGACGTTACTGAAATGAAAGTCTATGAAAAAGATCTGAAATATAAAATTGAAGAATTAAATCGTTCCAATCAGGATTTAGAGCAATTTGCCTATATTGCTTCACACGATTTACAGGAACCTCTACGAAAAATCATGGCTTTTGGTGACAGACTTAGTACCAAATACGGTGAAGAATTGGGTTCTGATGGTCAATTTTATCTATCCAGAATGTTGGATGCCGCCAGTCGTATGAAAATACTGATGGAAAATTTATTATCTTATTCAAGGGTATCAACCAAAACTGAGCCTTTTGAATTGGTTGATTTGGGTTTAACGGTTGAAGGTATTTTGAGCGATTTGGAAATGAAAATTCAAGATGTTGATGCTCAAATAACGATGATGAAGATGCCTACGTTGAATGCCCTACCAACGCAAATGCAACAACTATTTCAGAATTTGATAACTAACGCTTTGAAATTTATTAAACCAACCGTAAAACCTATCATTTCAATTGAGGCATATGAGACAGATTTTGAGGAAGTAAGCCTTATGGGTGTTCCTTTCAAGCATGATAAATATTATAAAATCGTTGTGAGCGATAACGGAATAGGTTTTGATGCTGAATATGCCGAAAAAATCTTTCTAATTTTCCAACGCCTTCATGGACGTTCCGAGTTTGAAGGGACGGGTTTAGGTTTGGCAATTTGCAAGAAAATTGTGGATAATCATCATGGTTATATTATTGCAAAAAGTGAATTGAATAAAGGTGCTACTTTCACGGTTTATTTGCCTATTGAGGAACGCTGAAAACTGCCAACTAAAAAACATCTAATCCTAAAATAATGATTAAAGATTATACCATAAAATTGCTTTTAGTAGATGATGACGAAGACGATTTTTATCTGACAAGCGATTATTTAAAAGACATTCAAGGGCAAAGTTTTGAAATAGATTGGGCTTATTCTTTCGATAATGCTTTGGAAAAAATCAAAGAAAAAACGTATGATTTATGCTTTTTCGATTTTTTATTAGGAGCAAAAACTGGTCTTGACTTATTGAAAATTGGGGCGGCTCACGGACTAAAATCCCCCGTAATATTGCTCACAGGCAAAGGCGACCAACGTATTGATGTTGAGGCAATGACCCTCGGAGCGTATGATTATTTGGTTAAAAGTGAATTAGATTCCGAAAAATTGGAACGCTGCATCCGTTATTCCCTCGACCGTGCCAACACCCTCGCAACCCTCAGAGAGAGCGAAAGAAAATACCGAAATATTTTTGATAAAACCAAAGAAGCCATCTTTGCAACGCAAATGGATGGCACTTTTCGTTATTTTACCCCTTCAACTTGTGAATTGTTAGGTTACGACGAAAAAGAACTTCATCAAAGCAAAATATCATCTCTTTTTGTTAAATCCGAAGACAGAAAAAAGCTATTTACAACGTTGGAAGAAAAGGACGAAATTAGCAATTATGAAGTAATTTTAACTACAAAATCGGGAGAACGCAAGCAATGTCTGATTCACTGCAACCGTCAGCTTGATGGTGAAGGACATCCCTATTATTTAGGAATTATTCAAGATATTACCACCCGTAAAAAAGAAGAAAGAGATTTTCTTTTATACGAAAAAATGGCAGCAACGGGGCGTTTAGTCAGAACACTTGCCCACGAAGTTCGTAATCCTTTAACAAACATAAATCTATCTCTCGACCAAATGAAAGAGGATTTTGAGGATGAAGATTCCAAATTTTTCTTAGATATTATCCGCAGAAACAGTCAGCGAATCAATGATTTGATTACTGAATTACTAAATACTTCTCGACCGTCAGAAGTCATTTTCAGTCGTTTAGATTTGCAGGAAGTTTTGGAAAGCACCATTGAATTAGCCATTGATAGAATTAATCTGAAAGGCATCACTTTAATCAAAAAATTTGCGAACGGAATTGTTTTGGATTTAGACAAATCAAAGATTCAAATAGCTTTCCTCAATATCATTATTAATGCTGTTGAAGCGATGAAAGAAGGAGAAGGGATTTTGACGATTAAGACTTTTTTAAATAATAAAAATGCGGTCGTAACGATAAGCGATAATGGCATAGGAATTAGTCAAGAACACATTAGCAGGCTATTTGAACCTTATTTTACTTCAAAAAACAATGGAATTGGCTTAGGATTAGCCGCAACGCTTAACATTATTCAATCACACAAAGCGAGAGTAGAAGTGGAATCAGAGATGGGAAAATACACTACTTTTATTATTACTTTTCCTTTGGGGATTTAAGATTAATTTTTGAAATTACATAGTTCAATTTATTTATGACTTACTACTAATACAAATGCCGATAGAAAATTCCTTGTGAAATTTTAGGACTTATAATGAAACTTTCCAACTCAATGTAAGTCCCTTTTTTTGACCATAATAATTATTTAAAAACAAAATAGCCTGACTATCTACAAGATAATCAGGCTATTTTTATAACTCCGTACTCGAAATTCAAAACTCCAAACTCAAAGACTATCCAATCAATTCAATTGGCTCATTATGGTCATTCAAAAATTTGAAATCCGTAATACCAAAAGAAGTATCTGTAATTAAATTTACCCACGTTTTATATTTTAAATACCACTTCATTCTGATTGAAGGAAAGCCCTTCGTAAAGTAAGCAAACAAAAATGGGTGCATGATAATTGTTGGTTTTTTCTCGTTTTGGTTTTTCAAGATATGCTCCAAATGATGTTCAATCACATCCGAAATCGCAATACTGGCTGTGATTTTTCCTGTTCCTCCGCAAGTTGGGCAATTCTCAGCCGTTATTACATTCATCTCTGGCCGAACCCGCTGACGAGTAATTTGCATCAAACCAAACTTCGTTAAAGGCAAAATCGTATATTTTGAACGGTCGGTTCTCATTTCGTCCTTCATGATGTCTTGAATAGCCTTTTTGTTTTCAGCTTTCTTCATATCAATAAAGTCAATAACGATAATCCCGCCCATATCTCGCAATCTCAACTGACGTGCAATCTCCTTTGCCGCTTCACGATTTACGCTTAAAGCCGTAGCTTCTTGGTCTGCCTCACTGTTAGATTTATTACCCGAATTGACATCAATTACGTGCAACGCTTCCGTATGTTCAACAATCAAATAACCACCCTGTGGCAAACTTACCGAACGTCCAAACAACATTTTAAGTTGTTTTTCAAGTCCTAACTGTTCAAAAACTTTCACCTTACCTTGATGCAACTTGACAATTTTTTCTTTATCAGGAGCAATATTCAAGACATAATTACGGGCTTCTTGATACAATTCAGGCGTATCAACGATAACACTGTCAAAATCTTCATTCAATAAATCTCGCAACATTGACGTTGCCCGACTCATTTCTCCGATTATTTTCTCACGGGGTTTGGCGGTTTTTAATGCAACCATTCCCGCATCCCATTTGGCAATTGATTCACGGAGGTCTTTATCCAATTCCTCCACTTCTCTGCCCTCAGCAACTGTTCTAACAATAACCCCAAAATTGGCAGGTTTAATCGAAGACATCAATCTTTGCAGACGTGTGCGTTCGGTTTTTGCCGTAATTTTTTTCGAAATATTTACCCCATTCGAGAAAGGAACAAGCACCGTATAACGTCCTGCAATAGAAATATCGCACGACAAACGGGGTCCTTTTGTTGAAATAGGTTCTTTGACGACTTGCACTAAAACCAATGTATTTTTACTCAATACTTTGTCGATTTTATCGTGCTTGTCAATCTCAGGCTCTAATTTGAAGTTATCTAACCGCCCAGATTTGATTCTTTCGGCAATGACTTCCTTCGTAAATTTGTTTAGGGAATTGACGTTCGGACCTAAGTCATGATAATGGAGAAAAGCATCCTTTTCGTAGCCAATATCAATAAACGCAGCGTTCAATCCCGTTACCATCTTCTTGACTGTTCCGAGATATATATCTCCAACTGAAAAGTGTGGTTCAGACTCCTCTAAGTGATACTCCACAATGCGTTTGTCTTGCAACAAAGCAATGCGATCACCTTTGGGAGTCGAATTGATAATTAATTCGTTACTCACAGGTGAATTAAGCATTTAGAAATGATAGAATGGGAAGAGTGATTTGAAAATTTGATAATGTGTTAATTTGAAAATGAAATTTCTTCCTATATTTTCAAATTAACACATTATCAAATTTTCAAGTTGAATTCGTGAGTGTTGAGATAAGTCACTAATAGTCAATTAATTATAGATACGTTCGAGCCTATTGAGAAAAAGAATATTTGATTTCTGAATTAGGAAAATTATTGATGTCAGTTCTAAGCTAATTTAAAACTCAAAGCTATTTTCAATAATTAAAAGAAAAAATTTGTCTATAATATTTTTCTTAGATTGACTTTTAAATGCGGGTGACGGAGTTGGATTTATTTAGAGGGAAGGATGAATAATTACATATTCAAAATTAGAAGATTAGATTTTTTACTTAATACCTAATACCTACAACCTAATACCTATTTTCACCAAATGTCATAACCAATAATTACTTAAGCAACTGACAATGAAATCATTAAGTAATTAAATTATTCTTTTAAGACAACAATCTCACAAAAACAACAAAAACAGGCAAACTCACAGATGGTGAATTTTGCCTGTTTTGTATTGAGGGGTTTGGGGTTGGGATTTAGAATTTGTCAACGTCTTGATTATAATAACCAAACCGCTAATTCCTAACTCCTAACCTCTAATCCCTAATATTATTTCTTCTTATGTCTGTTCTTTCTAAGACGCTTTTTTCTTTTGTGCGTTGAAATCTTGTGTCCTTTTCTTTTCTTTCCGCAAGGCATGATTTTAAAAGTTTTAAATGTTAAATAATTTATTTTATTTCGATGATAGATGTTCGTTTCAAAGTATTTCAAAAAACCAACTTCAAAAACCTAACCTCTCTTCTCTTTACTTGATTTTCGATAAAATCTCATTAGCGGCAGATTTTTCTTGAGGATCATTGCTTTTTTCAAGAACTTGCTCTAAAATTTTCTGTGCTTCTTCTTTTCTATCTAATTCTGCCAAACAATATCCCAAGTTTAATGCCGCCTTCAAATTAGACGGATTGTTTTTGAGGATTTGTTTAAATCTATCCACGGCTTTACCAAATTGGTTCGACCGTATCGAGAGTATTCCTAAACTGAACAATGCAGGTTCATAATCTGGTTCCTTTGCAATCACATCTCGCAACATCAAAATTCCCTGCATGGGCGTTTGTGTTGCCGTGTAAGTCATTGCCATATTGGTTTTTGCCAAGAGATTATTCGGGTTTTTATCAATTACTTTTTGATAAATTCCACGGGTAATTTCTCCCATTTTTGCCGTCTTATCGCTTTCAAGGGCATAAGTAAAGGCCTCATAGTATAAACCTCCTGCTTTCATTAAATTACTTTCCGAAGGTTCAATTTTAGCTACTTCATTGGCATAATACGCTGCACTATCATAGCGAGTATATTTTACAAATTGGGTAATCAAAGCATCAGCCGAAATAATCTTGTTCTTACCAGTACTTTTTACATAAACTTCCTTCAAATTACTAATCACTTTTTGCTGTTCTGCATTTAATGATTCTGTGTGGTTTTCTTCTATTACGGGAGCATCAGATTTCACATTCTTATCACGATTGGCAGTAGCGGCAGCGTTTTCTTTTGCGGGTTGTTGGAGCGTCTTTTTTTCATTATCAACAACTACTTTCGGAAGGCTGTATAAACCGCCAATCGTGGCAACTGCGATGACAATGATTATTATAAAAGACTTTTGCATTTTGATGTTAGTTATTGATTATCAGTTATGTGTAATTAGTTGTTGGACTTTAAAATCAATTAACTAATAACCAATAGTGGTACGCCGCCCGACTAATAACTAAATTATTTTGCGTTAGATTTCACTTGCTCAACGAATACTTTTGCAGGCTTGAAGCTTGGAATGAAATGTTCTGGAATCTCAATGGTGGTATTTTTTGAGATGTTACGAGCGATTTTATGAGCTCTTTTTTTGTTTACGAAGCTACCAAACCCTCTTACATAAACAGCTTCTCCTTTTGCGAGATTGTCTTTGATTACTGAGAAAAAAGACTCAATTGCACTTGATACATCTGCTTTGTCGATGCCAGTTTTGTCTGAAATTTCTACGATTACGTCTGCCTTAGTCACTTGTTGAAAATTTTAAGTTAAAAA
>JAYVRF010000054.1:0-9560 GCA_043756925.1 Arcicella sp.
ATTTTGTTAGGTGAATTTAAAATTATGCTCGCAGGCTTCAAAAAACGAATTTCTGCTTCTTCAACTGTTACCCTATCCCTCGAAAGTTTGAATGGAAAAGGTCCCATACCGCCTTCAACCTTTTGCAAATTATTATTCACTTGGTATTGAACAACCATGTTACCGCCTTTCTCTACATATTCCATCAATTTTTTCTGATAAAACTTCAGACGTTCTTCCGTATTATACGCACGAACACCCACCACTATGGCATCAAATTTTGATAAATCTTCATCCAATTCTTTCTCTGTCAGCATGGTTACTGAATATCCAATCTGGCGTAAAGCCGAGGGAACTTCATCTCCCGCACCCGCAATATAACCAATAGTTTTACCTTTCGTTTTGATGTCCAATTTTACCACTTTTGCTTCTGTCAAGGGGAATAATGTTTGTGGAGGAATATGGTCGTAAGCAACTGTTAGGATTCCACGGTCAAAAGTTCCATTTGCGGTTTTAGCAATGGCTTTGATTATTCCTTCTGAATTCTTTTCGCTTGGCGTAACTTTAAAAACAACTTTTTGCTCTTGATATTTATTAGCTAAGTTAAAATCAATCATAGAAGGGCTTGATTTCCAACCCGTTGGTAATTCTAACATAACACTTCCCGAAACCCCTGATTTTGCAGATTTCAACGTTACCTCTACCTCTTTCGCTTGATTATCGGCAAATACATAAACTTTATCCGCAATATTTACAGAAACCTCTGGACGAATCTCAAAAGTTCTGTATAGTTCACCTCTTACTTCATCGGTATATTTGAAATTTACGGGTACAGTAAACGTAAGTTCTTGATTTTCAATAATAAAAGTAAACTCAGCTTTTAAATCCGTTGGTTTTTCTGGCAAGCCAATCAACTCTTGATTATCAACTCTATACATCCCTTTTCCCATTTTTTTCTCGGCTAACCAATAAGGTTGAGTCAGTGATTGTCCTTTTGGAATTTCTACTGGGAAGGTTATCCTTTGTAATTCATTATTGCCTAAATCAACTTTCATGGTCGTATCTTTCGACAAGCCTACCAGTTTAACTCTGCTCAAAGTCATTGGAAAATCAGAACGTTTTACCGCAATAGTCACTATGTTAACCTTCTCACCCGCCGCTGCTGAATATTCGTTTGGATTTGCTTCAAAATATAGCCCAGCACAAGCAATAATAAGATTTTCTAATTCCTTTTTCTTTTGTGTTTTCCAATATTCATCTTCTATTCCATTCACCAAACCAAGTGCTTTTACCAAAGTTGGAATGATGGTTGAAGGATTATCAGCATTGAAATTTCTAATAGCATCATTAATTACCGTTTCTATTGCTTGCCCTCCTTTTACTCGATTCCAAGTAATATCTACGCCATCAAAAACATCTTTTTGTGCTTTTTCTCCAAATTTATGCACAAAATATTCGGGACGTAAACCTCTACCACGAGGAACTCCAAACCCTTGTGATTTATGTTGTGAGCGACTTTCGGCCGCAATTTCGGTGTACGATTTTCCTAATAACGGATTAAAAGTTCCGATTTCAACTTGTATGAAATCACCTTCAGCTGGTTTTTGAGAAACTGCTCCAAAATTGAAAGTATTCCAAACAACCCGTTTAGCTTGCCAAGGTTTTACAAATTTTAATTGTTCAGGGTATTTGGTAGGGTCACCCGAAAGTTTGAAAGCCTCTTCTGCCAAAACCGCCGAAGCTGAATGATTACCATGTCCTGCCCGTGCGTCGGGTGGAAAACGACAAATAATTACATCGGGACGAAGGTTTCTGATTCGCCTAACGATGTCACCCAGAACGGCTTCTTTTCCCCAAATTTGAAGGGTTTCATCCGTATTTTTGGAGAAACCAAAGTCATTAGCACGAGTGAAATATTGTTCAGGACCATCAATATTACGAGCTGCCAAAAGCTCTTGAGTACGGATAAGTCCCAGTAAATCAGATAGTTCTGAACCCACAAGGTTTTGTCCTCCATCGCCACGAGTAACCGAAAGGTATGCCGTTCTAACTTTACGTTCTTTAGCGAGCCATGAAAGCATTACGGTATTTTCATCATCAGGGTGGGCGGCAATGTACAAGGCTGTTCCAACAACATTTAGCTTTTTAAGATTCAATAAAATCTCTCCCGTAGGCATGGGTTTAATAGTCTGAGATAAAGCACTTTGGAGGGAAAAAATGAAGATAAATAATAGTGGTAATAATTGGGTTTTGAGCTTCGACATAATGGATTTTGTTGATGTTTATTTGAAAACAGAATATTCATACAAATCTACTGAATTTTTGTGCAAATGCAGAGAAAAGGCATTGGCTTGTCTGTTGGATGAACATTATTATGTCGTCCCTTAGACAAGGCAATGCCTTTTTATAATAAATTAAAACTTTAAACGCCAACCGCACAAAGCCATTCTGGACGAGTGGTTGTTACTTTTGCCCTTAATTCATTCAAAATGGAATACAGCCCAAAGTAAGTTCTATTAATATAAAGTCCGTGCTGTGAACCTCTTGCTACTTTTGAGTTTTTCAATTCATCTAAATTCTGTAATTTTTCAGCGTATTGATAAACACTTTCAAAATAATTATCATCCGCAAAATCAAATTCATCGGTGGCAAATGGTTTGCCCAACAAATATATCATTTCCTTGAATAATTCCGTAAAAAATTCTGCCTCTTTTGGATTATCCGAAGGCGTAATAAAATCTAAGGTCTTAAAAATATCAATGGTTCTTTCGTGGTCTGTCAGCGTATCAAAATTGATTAAGGCAAAATAATTGTCGTAAAAAAAATCTGGAATTACTTTGATACAACCAAAATCAATAACGCCCATCGTTCCGTCTTCTCGCATTAAGAAATTCCCAGGATGGGGGTCAGCGTGAACCTGTCTCAGCGTATGAATTTGGAAATCATAAAAATCCCACAGTATCTGTCCAATGCGGTTTCTGACTTCCTGAGAAGGGTTTGTTTGTAGAAATTCATTCAAATGAAAACCTTCCAACCAATCCATCGTCAGGATTTTATCACTGGAATACTCTGGATAATATTTGGGGAAAAATAAGCCCTCAATGTGCGAACAAGCCTCGGAAATTTCAACGGAACGTTTCAATTCAAGATTGTAGTCGGTTTCTTCCAACAGTTTCTCTCGCACCTCGCCCATGTATCTGTCCACATCCTTTTCATTCAATCCAAACATGGCAATGGCTATCGGACGAATCATTTTTAAATCACTACCAATACTTTCTGAGACCCCAGGATATTGAACTTTTACTGCCAATTTTTTACCATCCTTAGTCGCTTTGTGCACTTGCCCAATTGAAGCAGCATTTGCCGCATTCATTTCAAAAGTATCAAATATTTCTTGGGGAGATTTCCCCAATAATTTTCTAAAGGTTTTCACTACCAAAGGACCCGAAAGCGGAGGGGCGGAGTATTGAGACATTGCAAACTTCTCCCGATACGCCCGAGGAAGCATTCCCTTATCCATACTCAACATTTGCGTAACTTTCAAGGCAGAACCTTTCATTTCACTCAATGAAGAATAAATGTCGGCAGCATTGTCTTGATGTAGTTCATCCTTGTTAGTAGTTGGGTCAATAAATTTCTTAGCATTATACTTCAAATAATTACCACCAATTTTCACACCAGTCTTTACAAATTGTGTTGCACGGGCAACTTTTGAAGTAGGTATTGAGCTTTGTTCTTTCATATTTAGTAATGAGTATTGAGCATTTGTTTAATGAGCATATATAATTGAGTAATATCGAATCCGTAGAATTAGTATCCTGACAAGATTTTATTTAATACTCACACCTCACTGCTCAAGGCTATCTATTTTGATACATAAATTTTGCAAAATCAAGGACTGAATCAAGGACTGTCGAGCCTAACAATTCAAAAGAAGTATTAACGGATTTTTCAATCATTGCATCAGTGTTTTCAAAACCTTTGGATTTATCTTTAACCCAAAAATCAAGAATCATCAAAAACTGCAACCAAAAAGCATCTGGGTAACGTTCATCCAAGAATCTACGGGGCGTAACTTCCTGACTTTCCTTACCTTCCATTACTAAATCACGAGCATATTCCTTGAAGCCAACTTTTAAATCCGTCATAAAAATGGGCGTTTTCAATTTTCTCTTATCAATTAATCGCCATGTTTGAGAGGTATAACTACGATTATTTTTCAAAGTTTCAATCCAAGTATAATAAAAAGCTAACAGTTTTTCACGTACACTATACGTTGCGTAAACAGCATCGCTTTCAATTTTGGAAATAGTTTCTTTCAAAAATCCCTTCCAAATATCACTTTCCAATAGTTCAAAGGAATTATAATGGTCATAAAACTCTACTTCTTTCATTTTCAATTTCTTCGTAAATGAATAAACCGAAGGTGGTTGAGTTCCATTTTCGAGGAAGAACTCAATATAAGCTTGCTTAATTTTTTCTGATTTGTCCATGTTTGTAAGAAGGATTGATTATATTCAAATAACACACAAGACAAAAACTTTGTTTCTAAATAGAAAGAATTTATGGTGTAACTTTGCGATTTAGATATGATTGTGAAAATAAATAATGTCAATCATACCATACTTATCATCACATTATACTTCCAAATATTTATTACGGACTGGCAGACGAACCGTTGAACCTCCGTGCTATAGATTATGCGAATACTTACTGGCATACAAGCCTCTGGCAGACCACATTTAGGTAATATTTTAGGAGCAATTCGCCCCGCAATTGAATTATCAAAAAAACCTGAGAATGATTCTTTTCTTTTCATTGCTGATTTACATACGCTTAATTCTTTAAAAGATGGTAAAATTCTTAAAGAAAATACTTATGCCATTGCAGCTGCATGGTTAGCTTGCGGATTTGATGCGGATAAAAACTATTTCTATCGTCAATCAAGATTGGCAGGGTATCATACAGAATTAATGTGGTATTTGAACTGTTTTACGCCTTTTCCGATGTTAGCGAATGCTACCAGTTTCAAAGAAAAGTCCGAAAAGTTATCTGAAGTTAATGTCGGACTTTTCACTTATCCAGTGCTTCAAGCGGCAGATATCATGTTGTATAATGCTAATCTTGTTCCAGTTGGTAAAGATCAACGTCAGCATTTGGAAATTTCACGTGATTTGGGTAATGCTTTCAATCGTCAATATGGAGAGGAGACGTTGGTTATTCCAGAGGCAAAAATTGATGAAGCAGTTATGACCATTCCTGGAATTGACGGTCAAAAAATGAGTAAATCACTGAATAATTATATTGATATTTTTTTAAATGAAAGAGAATTATTAAAAGTTGTTAAGCGAATAATAACTGATACTAAATCTTTGGAAGACATAAAGAATCCCGAAGAAGATAACATTTTCAAAATTTATTCATTAGTGGCAAAACCCGATGAAATTTTAGCCATGAAACAAAATTATTTGGCGGGTGGTTATGGTTATGGACACGCCAAAAATGCCCTTCATGCTGTACTGGTAAGGGAATTTGCTGAAGAAAGAGAAAAGTTTGATTATTATTTGAATCATACTAATGAACTTGATAATAAACTCCAAGAAGGTGAAGCAAAAGCAGAAGTTATTGCCAAAAATACCCTTGAACGAGTAAGAAATAATATGGGATTATGAGCCTAAATGAATTGGATACCCAAGCCTTTTTATGGCTCAATTCAATCTATTCGGATTTTTTTGACCCAATTATGCTTTGGATTTCTGGGAAAAATGAATGGTATCCACTATATGCCATCATCATTGGTACGCTGGTTTGGAGATATAAAAGACACTCAATCGGAATGTTATTGACCATTATCATGAGCGTAGTAATTTCTGATAGAGTTTGTTCTGGCGTTTTAAAGCCCTTAGTGCAAAGACTAAGACCCTGCCACGAACCTTCAATCCAAAAATTAGTACATCTGGTGGGTGACTGTGGTGGACAGTTTGGTTTTTGTTCATCACACGCAGCTAATACTTTTACCTTTGCAACTTGCTTATTTTTATTGACGGGGAAAGATTTTCTAAATATCAAATACTTTTATGTTTGGGCAATAATAGTATCATACAGCCGTATATATGTGGGTGTTCATTATCCCTTGGATGTGCTTGTAGGGGCAGGAGTAGGGGTTTTAGCAGCAATAATATGTTTTAAAATTTATCAAAGAATTTCTCATAAATTTACTACCACTTAGGCAATCCATAAACCAAAATCTCGTGAAGAATTTCAAAATATCCCTAATCGCTGTTTTAATTTATACTTTATTTTCTTTTAAAAATGTATCGACTGACGAGTCTGAAAAAATTGTTGGTATTTGGTTTACAGAAAATAATTCTTCAAAAATTCAAATCTATAAAATTGAGCATCAGTATTTTGGTAAAATTATTTGGCTTTCGACTAAAAATGAAGAAGAATTAAAAGTTAAACCAACATTGGGCTATCAAATTTTCAGAAAATTCAATTATGAAAGTAAGAATCTATGGTCGGGCGGGCAAGTGAGCGACCCAAAAAGTGGCATGACCGTTTCGGGTAAAATGACTTTGAAAGATGAACAAACATTGAATGTTAGAGGGTATTTAGGTACTCCAATGTTTGGCAGAACGGTAATATTAAAGCGAGCGGAATAGTTAAGATAATATAGATAGGCTAAGGATGTTAGAATTTTAAGTGGTTTTAGATTTTAATTAAAAATTCATCAATTGTTTAATAACCAACCAGTTATACTAAATCTATCTTTGAATACTTCTGTAACTTTATGGTCTAATTTTTCACTTTCAAAACATACTAATCTTCCCGCTAATGGAGAAATGGTAATAGGTATTTCAATATTGTTTTCGTGGGTATAGATAATTAAATTACCACCGTCTGCTGGAATCCAATCTTGGTTTAAATAATAAATTACAGATAAAACTCTTCCTTTTTGTGCTTGAAAAGTATCACGATGTCTTCGATAAAATTTACCTATTTCGTACTTAGCAAAATGAATTTCTGAATCTAAAATACCTAAGTAACAGGTTTGATTCAAATAATTAATAAATTCTTGATTTCTATCCAACAAAATTCTTTCTGAAATATCAACAGAATTATTTTCAAGCCACAAAATTTCATCCCCTCTGATTTGTAAATCCTTCTGCACTTCACTTTGCTTTCCAATGCTTGCTTCCTTAAACAAGCCCGCTTGATAACGTTTTGAGAAGGTTTCCATGAGATTATTCACTTCATTTTTATCCAAGAAATCATCACAAATGCCGTAGCCATTGGCTAAGATGCCATCAATAATTTTCTCAAATTTATGCTCTATCTTTGTCATTTTGCCATCAAAAAAAACGCTTTAATTTTTTAGTTACAAAGGGACTTGTGGGGTTTTGTAAAGGTAGTTGATAGTTACATTGAACGCTATCGTATTTTAGAAAGACTTGTGGTAAATTTAAAATAAGGAATACCCGTGGGAGTATATGAATTTGTATTACCATTCAACGTAGAAATCAAACCTAAATCAAATTGAGAACGTGTCCACAAAACCCTTATTCCATAAGTAAGTACCCCATAAATAACTGAACTATTCGAGGAATTATAATATGGACTTCCTGTGTAAGTAGTTCTATTTTCAGAAGTCAAAAAATTATCCATGGTAAGGGCTACCTTATTACTTATTCTGGTCATTCCACTTATTTGAATGATTGGTCTATTCGTAAAATTGCCTCCCTTTCCAGTCCCCAATGTTGCTCCAAAGGAAATATTTTTACTATTTGTTCCAAGGGTAGCAACGGCTCCCAATGTGCCAGCACTAACGTTAGTAAAATTAGACACAGAAGAAATGTAGTTACCGTTAAAGGCAATGTGTAAGTTTGGTGTTGCGTCAAAGGAAATTTTTCCACTAAATGTTAGAATACTTACAATTGGAATAAATCCAACATTTGCAGAAAAATTATCAGTTATTCCGTAACCAAAATTATTGTAGTAGAGATAAGTATTTGAATATCGCCACTCTCCTTGTTTTAGATTAAACCCATTAGGCGATAATAAATAATCTGTATTTCTTAGCGGTTCAAGTAATTGACCATTTAAAGCCGAATTACCTGACGAAGATACCTGTTCAGTAGAAATAACATTGATAGCAGGAACATTCAATGTTCCTAAATTATCAGTTTGAATAGTATAATTCTTTCCATCATTCTGAATAATTTTTCCCTTCAATCTCGTTCCATCTCTTAGTTTTAGGATAACCGTTGGATTTTCTTTCTTGACCTTCGAGGAATCGGCATAGTCCTGTGCTTTTGAGGCGAGGCTAAATAATAGCATCAATGTGAAAATGAGCGTAATTTTTCTTGAATGATTCATTTAATTTATGTTTTGATAGATTTTTTACTTGACAATTTGTAGAAGAGATTCCCCTATCCTTTTTTATTTTAAATCTAATAAAAAAGCAACTGTATCCACGCCATCGGCATAATCCCAAAGTTTTGGTTTTTGGGCATCGCCAAAGTTTTGACTTTTTGAATACCATCCATCCTTTGAGACAATACATTGAATTTTATCAGAGTTGGCTTCAATTTGCTGTTTTAAATCTGCTTCATTTTTATAATAGGAAAAATAAACAACTGAAATGGGCGACACCAAAGATTCATTTTCCGTAAGCATCAAAAAACCATTATCAAGGTGGTGAACCATGTTTACTAAATAAATGGACTTATTGTAATCATAATTATTTTTGTATTTATGATGATAAAAAATATCTCCTAAAGGCTCAATGGCATCTAAAAACTTAGTAAAATCATAGCTTTCTGGTACGTATAATTTTGAAATATTCCGACAACCCAATCCATAATATTCCGTAATATCCTTTCCTAAATTGAAAAAATCATTTTCGTTTTCATTTCCATCTAAAATACCAACTGATGAACGATTTTTACGAATAATGTGGGGCTTATTTCTAAAATAATATTCAAAATATTTAGCAGAATTATCTGACCCTGTTGCAATGAGTACATCGACCTCATTGAGTTTATCGGCAATTCTGATTTCTAAATTTGGGTCTATTTCTAAAAGTTTTTCAATTAACCCCAACATTATTGATGAATCTTGCGTACTTAACTTAGCCACGCACACATGACCTGAAAGTATAATTGTCAATAAGTCATGAAATCCCACCCCAGGAATATTGCCCGCCATTATTACACCAATACTTTTTATGATTTCGGGCTTATCGGTAATTTCATACAATGACGACCATTGTTCTAAAAGGGTTACTTCTAAGTAATAATTAGCAATGGTTTTCAAGGATTTTTTAGTATTTTCGAGGGTAAACCAGTTATTTTGATTCCTTGCCTTATATGCCCAAAGTTCAATTTCTTCAGCATTATTTTCATCCCTCAAAAAGTCTCCCAAAGCTACAAAAGCCTTGATTCTTGCCTGTAAAGTCATATTTTGTTTTAATTTTCATGCAAGTTACTCAAAAAGACCAAATAATTTTTTTACAATAGTCTTCAAACTTTATAGGCTATTAAATGTTTACCTATTAAATTTGTATTGTATTTGAATTAAAG
>JAYVRF010000055.1:0-9529 GCA_043756925.1 Arcicella sp.
GGAATTGCCTGAGCTTGGATAGGCGTAGGCACAATATAACCCTCCGCCGTCAAGGCTTTTTGGATGGGTTCAATGAGGTTTAAAGATTCAAATGACATTGTTTTGTATTTTGTAATAAATGGTTTTCTGTGATTCTAAGGAAGATTTAAAGAAAACCTTAAAATAAGGATAAAACACAAATTTACGGAATTAATAAGTGAAAAACGATTTTGCGTGGTTTTGGGGTTATTCGGCTCAAAAAATGGCGTTTTTTGAACCGAATATGAGAGATTAATCGGTTCATGGGGTATCTTGGAAATAAAATAGCCTCTCAAAGTTTGGGTTTTGAAAGGCTATTTTGCAATATATTTAAAGTTTTAATAGAAATTTAAGCGTATTCTTCTTCTCTCGAATGAATCTATTTTGAATTCCTAATCTAATAATATATTCAAGATTAGAGCTAATATTTTTAAGTTGAATTCTTTCGAAAAAATCCTCTGAACCTAACTCCAAATAAAGTTCTCCAAAGATTTGTTTAGCGTTGTACAACGTAATGCTTTGTACACCTAAAAAATTTATAACAATTGTATTGCTTTCTTTTAATAATAAATGGATTTCATCAATAATTTTTTTGCCTAATTCATCATTACTTATGATTTTCCCGTAATTTAATAATTTGAGTTCCATGAAGATTTAAGATTCACATTGTTTATTTGCTTGTATCTAATCGTTCAATTATTTCTAAAAGTAAATCTGAAAATCCAAAAATATCGTCAAGTGTGTTTATCTCATGCTTTGTTTCTTTTTTGTCAATATCAATAAAAGATATGTACTTTTTTGAGGCTGAGTTAAAGTACAATCTACAAATTGGTTTTCTATTGTTATCATCAAGTAAAACAGAGAAGTAAGATTGTGCATCTCTGTAAATGATACGATTTATTCCGACCTTTTGACGACAAATTGTTTTAATAATCATAAAACCTTCTAACTCCTCTACGGTAGTAACAATTTTATCTGCTTCTGAAATAGGAAGGCTAACAGTATCTATTATAGATGGTTCTGGTGTCAGACTCGCTTCCTCGGCATCAATAGCAAACTTAAATCGTTCAGTAATCATATCGCTAATTACATGATTAATTGACTTCTTAACTAATTCAGAAAAATCGGTTAAAACTTTTGAAGTGATTTTTCCTGTGTAAACTTTTGAAATAAATAAGCGTAGGAATTCATCACTTGGATTTTTTAATTCATTGGCAAAAATACCTTTTACTGAATTCGTAAACTTCAACTCAGTTGCTGAATTTATAATATTTTCTACATCAAAATATGATTTGTGAAACTTTTTAAGTTCTTCAATTTGATTTTCTTTTATCTCGGCAATATCAAACTCTAAAAATGGTGTTTCGTCCATTTTATTAGGTTCTTCTAAATCTGTGTAAAACCTGAATTTTACACCGTTAGTTAAAATAGCAAATTTCGCTTTTGAAACGTGAAAATACCGAAGTAATTGATTGTCGTGTAAAGTCAGTTTTTGTTGCCAATGTTTACATTCAATTAAGATAGCAGGAACATTATCTTTAAAAATTGCGTAGTCAATCTTCTCTCCTTTTTTAGTACCGATATCACAAATATATTCGGGGACTACTTCAAGTGGATTGAATACATCGAAGCCAAGTGTTTGAATAAATGGCATAATAAAGGCATTTTTGGTGGCTTCTTCGGTTGCAATTTGGTCTTTTAACTTTGCAACTCTATCTCCAAGTTGTTTGATCTGGTCTTTAAAATCCATAGTTAATTTTGTGTTTTAGTAGTTTTAAAATTGATTTTCTGAACTGATATTAAATATACTCACTTTTTTACAAACATATAGGCTTTAATGAGACTTCCTTAACATCTATGACTATTTTGGTTAAATTAAGTTAAACGATATTTTAAAAAATCTTAAAGTTTGATGCGGGGGCATCGAATCACAGTTAAACTTAACCAAATAATAATCCCAAAAATTAGCCATTCAAAAATCAAACCCCTAAATTTCGTTTCTAACAAATCTAAAAACCATGAAACGATTTTTATTGCTTGCCTTTTTTTGTACTTTCCCAATATTTAGTCATGCTCAATGGCGTATTTCTGCTCCTGCCGAAAATCGTTATTGCGTAGTCAATCCTGCGGGTGAAACCGTCATTCCGAATGGTCGTATTATTAAACCTTTGTGTAAAACGTATCGCATTGCTCCGCATCCTTATGGGTTGGTGATGAGTCACGATGGCAAAACCGTTATTACCGCCAATTCTGGCACTAATCCTTTTTCTATCACTATCTTACAGAATATTTTTACGGGTAATCCCCAGATTAATCAAATTCCAAATACCCCAAAAACGAACGATAATTTACTGGCTGCGGTGTTTATGGGCTTGGCAATTTCTCCTGATAATCGTCTTGTCTATGTGGCGGGCGGACAAACGAATAAGGTCTTTATTTTTGAGGTGAAAACGGGCAAAAAAATAGGAGAAATAAATTGTAATATTTCCTTAGACAACCAAGATTATTCGGATGGGTATTTGGGTGATATGACCATGACCGCCGATGGTTCAAAACTCTACGTTCTCGACCAAATTGGGTTCAGAATTGTGGTCATTGATGTGAAAAAAAAGACAGTAATTGACAACGTAAAAACGGGTCGTTATCCTTTTGGTGTAACACTTTCGCCCGATGAAAAATCGCTTTACGTTGCAAATGTTGGAATGTTTGAATATAGTTTAGTCAAAAATCTTGACCCCAAAAATAAGAATACTTATTTGAAAAAACCTGCCTTTGGATTCGGTACAAAAGAAATGCGGGAAGGCGTGAAAATCGAAGATAAAGAAGTCTTAGGATTAGGCGACCCAAACGCTCCCGAATCGTTCTCTGTTTGGGCGTATGACCTCACAGGAAAACCAAAAGTTACCAACAAAATCAAGACAGGAATCTTGGTTGGCGAGATGATTGAGGGCATTCCTGCGGTGGGCGGATCGAGTCCAAATTCGTTAGTGGCAACCAATAAATACGTTTTTGTGAGTAACGGAAACAATGATAATATCTCCGTAATTGACCCAAAATTAGGTAAAATCACCAATACCATTGACTTGCAATTAGACGAACGTTTGGGTCGTTGGAAAGGCGTAATTCCTTTCGGATTGGCTCTTTCACCCGACCAAAAACGGCTTTACGTGGCAGAATCGGGCATTAATGCCGTGGGTGTCATTGATATTGAATCTATGAAAACCCTGGCTCATTTGCCCGTAGGTTGGTTTCCTTCCAAACTGAAAGTTAGTAAGGATAATAAAAAATTGGTCGTGGCAAATGCTAAAGGTTTTGGGTCGGGACCAAATGGTGGTGCTAAGTTTAAAGTAGGAGTGGAGGGAAGCTACATTGGCAGTTTGATGAAAGGTTCAGTAACGGTTTTGGATATTCCAAAAGATGAAGATTTGCGAGCTGAAACTGCCAAAACGATTGCGTATAATTTTAAATTTGATGATATAAAAAAGAGTGGAAATAACCCCATTCCAAGTTATCCGAGAGAGAAAGAATCTCCCATCAAATACATCGTTTATATCTCCAAAGAAAACCGAACGTATGACGAAGTTTTTGGACAATTAAAACAGGGAAATGGCGACCCGTCCATCGCTCGATATGGCGTAAATGCTACGTTTACCAATAAAGGAAATACGCAAAAAATTGATAAATGTACTGTTATGCCTAATCATTTAGCTTTGGCAAAAAGGTATGGAACGGCTGATAATTTTTACGTGGACTCCGACCATTCTGCCGATGGACATCGGTGGTTATCAGGAGTTTATCCAAATGAATGGACTGAAACGCACGTATCGGCTGCTTATGGAGGCAAACGTGAATATAAACAAGAATCCAAAGCCCCAGGGCATTTTGCGTTGAATGGCTCATCGGGAAGTTTTTACCCCGAAGATTATAATCAAGATGGTTCTATGTGGGAGCATTTTGAACGGCACAATATCAGTTTTCATAATTACGGTTTTACCACCGAACAAGAGGGGAATTTTAACGATTCGACCATGAAATTTGGGGGTGAAATGTACGGCGTAAATTATCCTTTGCCCAATGCAATGTATAAAAATACGGAGTGGCAATTTCCAACTTACAACATGGCAATTCCTGACCAATTTAGGGCGGATATTTTCATCAAAGATTTTAAAGAAAAATTTATCGGTGAAGGCAAAATAATGCCTCAAGTTGTGCCTCTAATGCTGCCAAACGACCACGGAGCGGGCGAAAGACCAAAGGCAGGTTTTCCGTTCAGAGAAAGTTATATGGCAGATAATGATTTGGCAGTTGGGCGAGTGGTGGAATTTTTGAGCCACACGCCCTACTGGAAAAATATGATGATTATTGTTACCGAAGACGACTCGCAAGGAGGAATTGACCACGTGGATGCACACCGCAGTATTTTGCAGATTTATTCCCCTTACGCCAAAAAAAACTACGTCAGTCATCAACATTTTAGCTTCGGAAGTATCTTTAAAACGATGTGGAATGTTTTGGGCGTACCGTATTTGAATCAGTACGATGCAGGAGCAACCGATTTCTCAGATTTCTTTACTGATCAAGCTGATTTCACGCCTTATGATGCTGTAAACGTAGATAAACGTATTTTTGACCCACAAAAAGCCCTCACGCCAATTGATGAAAAATTTGATTGGAAAGCCTTGAAAGAATCACCGATTATGGATGATGATGATTACCTTTTCAAGACAAGAGAGGAAGAAGACAAAAAAGAATTAGAAGAGAAAGAGTTTCAATCAAATCCGAGGTTGTACAAGATAAAAAAGAAGAAGAAAATATAATAATTCAGTTTGAACAACACCCGTTGCTGTTCTTCATGCTGAATTCATTTTATAAACAAACAATCCTTTCACTGCTGAAAGGCTCATATTTTTTGGAAGTAATTTGGAAGTAAGAAGTAATTTGGAAGTGAATTTTCAATAAAAAACCCCTCTGAAATTGAATCAGAGGGGTTTTAATTTTTCAAGTTAACCGACATGGATTCGAACCATGAATAACGATACCAAAAACCGTTGTGTTACCATTACACCATCGGTCAATCTTAACTCCATTTCACTTGCGTTCTTTGGAATTGTGATGCAAAATTACGCTTTTAATCTTTATGTGTCAAGTCAAACGTAGAAAAAAATATTAATTTGGCAATTTGACAATTTGATAACGGTTAATTGGTAAGATTAAGAATCTGAAAATCAATGTTTTACTAATAAATCTCTAAATTAATTATTCTCAAATCAAACCCCTGCCGTCTCCACTTCCGCATTAATTTTCTTAACTAATCCTTGCAAAACCTTTCCTGGTCCACATTCCACGAACATTGTTGCACCGTCCGCAATCATATTTTGTACCGATTGCGTCCAACGAACTGCCCCTGTTAATTGTGCAATTAAATTGGCTTTTATCGTTGCTACATCTTGCGAAGGTTGGGCATTTACATTTTGATAAATTGGACAAGATGGACTCTCAAAATGCGTTGATTCAATGGCAGCCGCTAATTCCTCACGGGCAGATGCCATCAGAGGTGAGTGGAATGCACCACCAACGGGCAAAGGAAGAACTCTTTTTGCACCTGCTTCTTTCAATTTTTCACCTGCCTTTGCCACGCCTTCATTTGAACCTGAAATTACCACTTGTCCTGGACAGTTATAATTTGCTGCCACCACGATTTCATCCGTAATTGAGGCACAAATTTCTTCAATAACTTGGTCAGATAAATTCAAAACTGCTGCCATCGTTGAAGGATTGGCTTCACAGGCTTTTTGCATTGCTAAAGCACGGGCTGAAACTAATCTAAGTCCATCTTCAAAACTCAAAGCACCCGCAGAAACTAAGGCAGAAAATTCACCTAATGAATGACCTGCTACCATATCTGGCTGAAAATCAGGGGTTTGTTTCGCTAAAATTACGGAATGCAAGAAGATGGCAGGTTGCGTTACTTTGGTTTGTTTGAGTTCTTCGTCCGTTCCTTCAAACATAATATCGGTGATTCGGAAGCCTAAAATGTCGTTGGCTTGCTCGAAAAGTGCTTTTGCAGTGATTGAATTATCGTACAGGTCTTTGCCCATACCTTTGAATTGAGAACCCTGACCAGGGAAAACGTATGCTTTCATGTTCAATTGTGATTTAGTGAATGAGTGATTCAGTTAATTTTACTCATGAATCATCAGTAAAATTAACCAAATGCCAATCATATTTCAAAATCACTTACAAAAACCTTTCCTTCAACTCAGCCGTAGGCATCCGACACGAGTCCGATTTGCCAAAGATTCTGTACCGATTTTTGGCAATAATATCGTAGAAAAAATTAAGGAAAGATGTAGGTAATATTTTGAAAATAGAAAGGTATTTCCAGAAGCCCGAAAGATGTTTAGTAATTTCCAAAGCGGCTTCTGATTTTTGGTATAAAGTATTGTCTTTCAGTAAGATAACTGAATCAAAATCTTTTGTATTTTTATTAAATTTTGTTAAAATCTCTTGCCCAATATCTGATTGAAGAGGAGTAAATTTAAAGTGCTTTTTAGGGTCGTGGTCAATGATAAAATTGATGGATGAATTACAAAAATTACATACGCCATCAAAGAGGATTACTTGGTAATTAGAACTACTATTTTCTGATTGTTTCATGACGCAACATTGATTTCGAAAGTAACAAACTTTATGTAAGTTAAGTGCTTTTAAGCATGAATAGAATACCACAAAGAAAATATAGACGTAAATCCCACTTCAATTATCATTGCCCAACAAGAAAAAATCATGGTCGAAGCTATCAAAAATGCTTTGATTCATGAAGGGTTTGACGTAAAAGCCACCTCCTCAACGTTTGCCGAAACCTTAGAAAGCCTCATAAAATATAGCCCTGATATTTTGATTTTAGGAAGTAGTTTGTCGGGTATTAGTAATCTGAAAGTATTGGAAAACCTCAATATTAATCCTACCATAAAAATTATTCTTTATACCAGAAATACTGATTTAGAAGACGCTTTAAATGCCGTTAAAAAGGGCGTTATAGGTTATTTGAACATTTAGAAGAATTGCTTACTTGTGTAAAAGCGGTTATAAATGGTTTTAAGTTTCTGTGTCATATTATCAGAAACTCATCCTTTTTAAGGGATAATCAGCAACTCGCTAAACCCGTTAAAACAATAAATTATCCGACCAAGAAAATCGTATTTTGAGTTTAGTTGCCGAAGGAAAAACGAATGATGAAATTACGGATATTTTGAATATTGCATCAAATACCGTCAATAATCATCGGGCAAATAATTCGGGAAAAATTAGACTTGAAAGGAGGGAAGAGCATTTTATTACGATATGCCATTTCTCAGAAAAATTATTATGGATAAGCATTTAATTGATTAGTAATTGCTTTTTTAATTATTTGTCAAATCTACTATACAAAACCTTCAGATTAGCGGAAAAACGACTATTGACAAACCTCATTTTATGGCGTTGTATTATATTTCGAAAGTGGTATTTCAGAAATTAGCGACAGTCTACACCTAATAACATTTTACCTCATAACTGTTATTAGCTACGAAACCTGACCCGTCCGGTCAGGTTTTTTGTGTTTAATGAATTTTCCTAATGGGTATTTTGTAATTTTGGTTAAACTTACAGACTTACAAAATGCTTGATATTATTTCTCAGGAGCTAAATGAAGCTCAAATAGTCCTTCAAAATTTTCTTTCTAACGAGAAAAATATTGCTGATATTGAGGCATCGGCTCGTTTGATGGCTTCGGCTTTGCAGTCGGGAAATAAAATAATATCCTGTGGTAACGGTGGTTCGCATTGTGATGCAATGCACTTTGCCGAGGAATTATCGGGTCGTTATCGTGACGATCGAAAGGCTTTGGCTGCGATTGCCATTTCCGACGTTTCGCATCTTTCCTGCGTTAGTAATGATTATGGATACGAATATGTATTCTCTCGTTTTATTGAAGGGCTTGGAAATCAGGGCGATGTCTTGTTAGGAATCTCAACCAGTGGCAATTCTGAAAACATCATTAAAGCCGTGGAAGCCGCCCGTGAGAAGGGTATGAAAGTGATTGTTTTTTCAGGTAAAGATGGAGGGAAATTAGCTGGAAAAGCTGATGTAGAGATCAGAGTGCCACATTTTGGTTATGCCGACCGTATTCAAGAAATTCATATTAAAGTCATTCATATCACGATTTTGTTGATTGAAAAAATGGTGATTGGGTAATTAAAAAATATCATGAAAAAAATCAAACAAATTTTAACCTTTTTATTGATTTTAGTATTTGCAAATATTAATGCACAGAGTTCTTCCGAATCAATAAAGCCATTTTTACCCACAATAGACCAAATCTGCAAGGATTTTGCCCAAACAGAGCATTTGCCAAGTCTGGTTTATGGTTTGGTTGTGAATGGAAAACTGGTGCATTCGGGTAATATTGGAGTAATTAATACAACCACAAAAACCGTTGCCAATAATGCTTCTGTTTATCGGATTGCCTCCATGTCGAAAAGTTTTGCGGCGATGGCAATTTTGCAGTTACGAGATGCGGGAAAATTGCAATTAGACGATCCTGCCTCTCTCTATATTCCAGAATTAAAAGGGCAAAAATTCTCTACTGATTCGCCCGAAATTACGATTCGGCATTTATTAACCCATGCCGCAGGTTTTCCAGAAGATAACCCTTGGGGCGATCGTCAATTGGCAATTTCGGATGAAACGATGCTCAAAATGTTCAAAAAAGGCATTTCGTTTTCAAATACGCCAGGCACGGCTTATGAATACAGTAATATGGGTTTTGCCATGTTGGGTTATATTATTAAAAAAGTGAGTGGACAAACGTACCAAACCTATATCAACGAAAATATTTTGAAGCCTTTGGGCATGGTAAATACGTATTGGGACTACGCAAAAGTCCCTCAAAATCAATTAGTTAAGGGATATAGATGGTTGGATGAAAATTGGGTTGAACAACCCATGTTGGGTGATGGGGCATACGGAGCGATGGGAGGAATGCTAACAACAATGGATGATTTTGCGAAATATACGGCTTTTCATCTTTCGGATGCAGTTTCAGAAGCGAAGGAATCGGTTGTTTTAAAGCGAAGTTCTTTGCGAGAAATGCACCAACCGTGGAATATCAGTGCTTTTAATACCGAAAATAAAAATGCTAATGGCAAAATAATGCCTTTTGTTTCAGCCTATGGATATGGTTTGCGTTGGGTGGAAGATGCCGACCATAAAATTGGTATTGGACATTCTGGAGGTTTGCCAGGTTTTGGTAGTAATTGGAAAATTCTCCCAAAATATGGCATTGGAATTATTGCTTTTGCCAATCGTACCTACGCTCCCGTGAGCGGATTGAATGTGCAGATTTTGGATACTTTGGTGGCTTTGGCACATTTAAAACCAAAACCTTTGGCAGTTTCTCCCATCTTGAAACAACGTCAATCAGCATTAGTAAATCTCCTGCCCGAATGGAAAAATGCGGAGGCAACTAACA
>JAYVRF010000056.1:0-9478 GCA_043756925.1 Arcicella sp.
GCCTCCTTTTGCCAATAAATCAGGTTTATCCATCCGTAATTTCCCTTTAATTTTGTTGGAATTATGGCACGACCAACATTTTTGTTCCATCACTGGGGCGATAATATCCTGATATACAAGGGCTTGATCGATATTTTCAATCTTTTTTCTCGCCCCAACACCACTCGTTCTTGGAGGCAAACCAGTAATTCCTCGGAACGGTTCGGGCGTATAATTATACAAATAATCATCTCCGTGAGTCATGCTTCCACCCAAATGTCCCGTACCTGTGAGTAAAATGACAATGAGATATAAAGAAGGCACGTAAACTTTCCTCATCGTATCGTCATTTTGCCAATTTTTCTTCATGTACCATGCACCCAACGATACCAAAGCCACGCCAATTCCCATCCATTGATGCCAAAAAAGGGTGTCTTCATTATATTCGCCCGAAGTAGAAAGTAAATAGCCTAAAATGCACGAAATAATCGCTGAAATCATGCCCCACCATAACACAGGGGCAATGGCAGGTTGAAGAGCTTCGATTTTTTTCTTACGAGAAATATATTCCAAAATAGCGGCAATCATCAACATTCCGATAGGAAAATGTACTATCACAGGGTGAAAATGTCCGAAAAACATTGCCCAATCGGACGGGGCGTTTGTTTGTAAAAGTATCATTGATTAATTTTAAAATTTGGACATGACGTTTAAAGGCAATTTCAGAATTCAAAATGATATGCAAACACATTTTCAAATCTTCTAATTACCTCATTTTCAAATCAACTTATCCTCTCCAATTTTACTGGATAGGTCTTTTTAGAATTCCACTGTGGCACATACACATTCTCATCCGAGTCCACATAAACATCATGTGGGTGCATGAAAACATTATTTAGGTCTTCTTTATATTGACGAATTAATTTACCGTCCTTATAAATCGGCTCCGAACCGCCTGGCGTTGAAATGGCTTTCATATCCTTATCAATCACCTGAATATAACCCGAATTTAACCACGAAGCATCTCCACTTCTGTATGCTGCCGCAAAAATATTATCACCATGCAAAACAGGACGACAAATGAAAGTGCCTGGATAACGATAAACTGCCAAGAATTTCCCGTCTAACGTGAATCTTTTTAGACATTGATGGTTTCTATCGGTAATTAATAATGTCGGGATTTTCTTATCCCGAGTATCAACTAAAACACCATGGCAACAATTAAATTTATCATCAGCATAACTTCCATCGGCACTTCTTCCACCCCAATGCCGAATGTATTTTCCCTTTGCATCATATTGTGTGACGTAGTTTGCACCATAGCCATCGGTTACATAAATATCCCCATTAGCGGGATTAATGGCTGTTTCTGTGGGTACAAATTGGTTGGGAGCATCATAAACTCCTGTCTCTTTTGGATATTCTAACTTCATAATCTCACGCCCTTTCAAGTCAGTTTTGATAACTTGATGGCGAGCATTATCACAGATATAAAGAAATTGTTCAGCCCCTTCGTTGGCAATTGTGAGCCCGTGAGCTCCCGTGTAAGTCGTTCCCCAAGTCTCCAATAATTTGCCCGATTTATCATATATAATGATGTTATTTTTGGTTTCATTCGTACACATAAACAAACGACCTTTGGCATCTTCCACCATTTCGTGGCAATCGTTCACGGGATTTTTACCCGCATCCAGAATACCCCATCCTGCTTTCACACGGTATTTGTGAGAATTATGACCGATAATAACGTCTTCTATTTTTTGATCTTTGGCTAAAATATTGCTTGAAATTAATCCAGCACCAACGGCTAATCCACTGGTTTTCAGAAAATTTCTTCTTGAGTTGTGCTCGTTCATTTTTAAATTCGTTGAAATATTATTTTAGTTACAAGGTTTCTTAATTAGCAATATACTCATATTTTACACAAATTAATGTAGTGAATTGTAGGGTGAAGTATGAAAAAACCCAAAAATAAAAAAAACAACTTAAAATTCGTTCTTAAACGATAAAATGTGAACTTTGAGCAAAGAATAATTTCCTTAAATATGATTTTACTTTCTCGCTCGTACATTCTCCTTCTCTTTTCACTCCTGACGTACCAACTTACTTACGCTCAAAATCTTGGCAACGAATGGATTAATTACAATCAACACTATTTCAAACTCAAAATCACACAAAAAGGAATTTATCAACTTTCTTTTACCGATTTGAAAACGGCAGGATTTCCAACAAACATTAATCCAGAAAAAATACAATTATTCAGACTTGGACAAGAGCAAGCCATTTTCATTAAAGGAGAAGAAGATAAAAAGCTGGATGAAACCGACTTTTTAGAATTTTATGCGGGAGGGAATGATGGCAAATTAGATTCATTACTTTATATACCCACTCAATCACAACCGCATCAATATTACAGTTTATTTTCAGATACAGCTTCGTATTTTTAACCTATCATATTGATAATCAGGTAGGTAAACGAATAAAATATTTCCAGAAAACGAATACTCAAAATTTAAAACCAGAACCTTTTCATTTAGAAGAAAGCCTGCAATTATTCACGTCTTCTTATGCACAAGGGCAACCCAATCCTGTGGGAGTTGATCTGTATTCGGGGGTTTTAAATAGTAATTATAGTTATGGAAGAGGTTGGACAGGAGAAATTCAGAACAAAAATATACTTGTAAATTTCGACTTCAATCTTAGAAATATTATAAAGTTAGAAACACAAAAACCTCAAATTGAGATGCTCTTCACTGGGCGTTCAACGGGAGAGCATTTAATTGAAACTTGGACTGGAAATAATCCAAATCAGCGACTTTTAGATACAACAACTTTGAATAATTATTATACCAAAAAAATTAATAAAATTGTAAATTTTCAAGATATTACCAATAATACTTTTCATCTATCCACACGCTCAGATGGTTCACAAACAGATCAATATTCCGTTTCATACATCAAGCTGACTTACCCTCAAAGTTTTGATATGCAGGGTGTTTCGGAGAAGATTTTTTATCTTCCGAAAAACAATAATCAAGACCGATTTATTAGTATTCTTAACACTCCCAATGATGTACAGATATACGATATATCTGATAAAGATAATCTTCAAAAAATTGGCTTTATAACAAATGGAACAAGTATTGAAAGTATCGTTTCTGGACAACAGATTTTAGCAACTAATCAAGTTAAAAAGGTAGAATCAATTGAGGTTATCCGTTTTAGAAATATTACCAATTCAAAAGCTAATTACCTGATAATCAACCATAAATCAATTCAAAAATACATAAAAGATTACGCAACTTATAGAGCATCAGTCATTGGTGGCAATTACGATACGCTTTCAGTAAATATTGATTTATTGTATAATTTATTTACTTATGGAGACAAGAATCCTTTAGCAATCAAGCGATTTTTGAGTATGATGTTGCTAAATGGAAAACCAGAATTTGTCTTTTTAATCGGTAATGCAAGCTATCCACAAAAAGCCAGAAAAAGCCTTACAGATTATCAAATTAATTTAGTACCAACGCTTGGATATCCTGGTGGAGATGTTCCATTTACGATGGGATTAAACGATACTGAACCTAATTTTTCAAGCATCGGAATTGGTCGTTTGGCGACGGATAATCCAGAAATAGTTTTGCATTATTTGAATAAAGTAAAAGAACACGAAGCTAATCCGATGGATGCTTTATGGCGAAAAAATGCCATAAAAATGTCGGGTGGGAGAAGCATTGACGAGCTGAATTCTTTAAGACAATACGTCGAAGAATTCAAAGACGTTTGTGAAAAAGGTTTATTGGGTCAGAAAGTAGATTTATTATCCAAAAAAACCGATAATCCTGTTGAATTTATTAACGTAACGGAGCGAGTAAATCAAGGTGTTGGGATGATTTTGATGTTCGGACATTCAGCACCTCAACAAACTGACATGGATATTGGTTATTGCTCAAATGACCTTTTGGGCTATAAAAATAAAGGAAAATATCCGCTGGTGTTAATAAATGGCTGTGATGCGGGTGACCTTTTTATTACTAAAAATTCCTTTGGGACGGATTGGATTAACACACCAAATCGAGGGGCAATTTTGTTTTTAGCTCATTCAAACTTAGGTTATCCTTTTGCCTTAAAAGAATATTCCGACGAAATTTATCATTCACAATTTACAGATTCTTTGTTGTCAGATAAGCCTTTCGGAACGGTCTTGCGAGAGAGTATGAATCGTCATTTAAAAACGTTTCCCAACAACTTTTATGCCCTCGCAAACGCTCAACAATTCACGTTGCAAGGCGACCCCGCAGTGGCACTTTTCCCAACACAAAAGCCTGATTATGAAGTTAATAATACATCCGTTTTTCTAAAAAATTTGGATAAAAATAGTCCTCTAAATGCTAATGTTGATTCTTTAAAAGTGGGAATAATTGTCAGTAATTTAGGTAGAATTTCTACTAAAAAATTAAGTATAAATTTAAAACGAATGTACGCTAATGGAACGGTGGACGATTTCGGAAAATTGTCATTTAATCCCATTAATTACCAAGATACCTTATACTTTAATATCAGAAATAATAAGAATTTGAGCGTGGGCAATAATCGTTTTGAAATCGTCTTAGACCCTAATAATCAAATAGTTGAAAATATAGAAAGCAATAATTCAGTAATGGTTGAATACAATTTTCCGAGTACAAATATTAATATTTTACAACCAATAGAATTTTCAATTGTTAATCAAAAAGAGGTCAAACTAATACTCCAAATTCCTTCAACCAATCTTAATTCTTCGGTAATTATTGAATTAGATTCTACTAAAAATTACACTTCAAATTTTAAAAAATCTTTCTCTGGAATTGCTCTTCCTTTGCTGAATTGGAAGACAAATTTATCGGATAAAGATAGCACCGTTTATTACGTCAGAACAAAACTTTCAACTGACGAAACTTGGGTGGAAAGTTCGTTTATTTATATCAGAAATGGCATGGAAGGATTTGCCCAAAATAGCTTTCCACAATTAGAAAAAACAATAACCGACAATCAGATAATTTTGGACGGAATAAACTGGAAATTCCCCGAATCAACCATAAAAATCTCCGCAAAAATTTATGGTTGGAACAATGGAAAAGTGACTGCCTATCGGGGAAATTCTGTTATTTTAAATGATAAAGTTCTTTTGGGCGATGGCGTTTGTTATCCTTGGCAAAACTTCAATGCCGTGGCGTTTAATCGTGCCTTACGACCGTATTCGGTTTTGCCAAGATTAGTGTGCGGATATACGCCTTATTCGGTTAATTATCTTTCTTCACAACCCACAGACACAGATATTGAAGACTATTTCACCGCAACGCCAACGGGAAATTACGTCATGATTTGGAACTCAGGATTGATAGATTACTCAAAATTAACAACTGAAAACTTATCATATTTCTCAGAAATTGGCGTGGATATAGCTAAAATTCAACGACTTACGCCTGGTTCGCCATTTTTTGCGATTGGTAGAAAAGGAACGAAAAAAGCCATTTTAGAAGTATATCCTAATTTTGAAAAAAATCCAGATTCTGAGATTTTAAGCGTAGATAATTTTGAATTTAAAGATCAATTTGGTGAAGGAATAATCACTTCGCCCTTAATTGGACCTGCCTCAGAATGGGGAGATATTTCTTTAAAAGTTCAACAAAATGACCCAAAAAATCAATCATTTACATTTGACATTATTGGCATAAGTTTTCAAGGTACAGAAACTATCTTACAGAAAAATATTTCATTCAATCAATTGAATATCAGCATAATAGATGTTAAAAAATATCCCTATCTGAAATTAAAACTTACCCTAAAAACGAATACTTTTTTTGGAAAATCTCCGCAATTACAGTCGTGGATTGTTACCTACAAAGGCGTACCCGAAGGCATCGTGGACGTGGCACAGTCTTCCAGAATCTCGGATAAACAAGAGTACGAAGATTTTACGGCAAATGTTTGGTTCAAGAATATTTCTACTAAAAACTTCAAGGATTCTATTACGGTCAGACAAATTTTATCGAATCGAACTTTGAATAAACAGGTAGTTAAATCATTCAAAATCAAGGCTTTATCGGCAAATGATTCCGTTAAAATCAGTGTTCCAATCCAAACGGCTGGGCAAGTTGGGGAAAATACGTTGAGCATATTTTTCAATCCACAAGTTCAACCCGAACAACTTTATAATAACAATTCGATTGATTATAATTTTGAGGTAATTCCTGATAAAATTAGTCCCCTTTTATCTATAACTTTTGATGGAAAACAGATTCAAAATAATGAGATTGTATCGGCAAGACCAGAGATTCAGATTAGCTTAAAAGATGAAAATTTATTTAGAATAAAAACGGATACTTTGGGCTTAGAAATGGCTTTAAAATCTTGTAGAAAATGCAATTTCAAACGTATATACTTCAAAGAACCTAACATTTCTTGGAAAGCAAATCCAATGGATAACAATTTCATTATCAAATACTTACCTAAAATTTCAACGGATGATACACTCACTTTACAAGTACAAGGACGTGATGTAGCGGGTAATTTATCGGGAACACAACCCTACACCATTTCATTCAGAATTATTCAAAAACAAGAGGTAAAATCATTCGTAGTTTATCCAAATCCTTTTGAATTATTTACCAAATTTTCGTTTGTAATTACGGGTGCAGAAGTACCCGATGAATTCAAGATTGAAGTCTTTGATTTGCAAGGAAAAACGGTTAAAATCATTGACCAAAATAAACAAAATTTGCGGGTTGGGTTGAATGAATTTATTTGGGATGGAACGGATATTTTAGGCAATAAATTACCGATTGGGGAGTATTTTTATAGGGTGGTTTTGAGGAATAGAGGGATGGATTTATTATTTGGAAATGGGAAGATAGTTAGGTTTTAAAATTCCAATGAAACAAATTTAGCTACATCTTTTCGTTATAGAAATACAAAAAGATGTAGCAAAATTCTCAGAATCCCGAAGCCTCAAAACGTGCCTTTGTTATTCTAATAGTATCAACGGAATCAAAATAATTTTTAGTACCATTTGTATTACGTCTTAGCAAAAATGTAGCGCTGAACTCTCCTGCTACATATTTATTTTTGTCATCATACTTGTTAATTACCAGTATATTAATCTCTTTGCTACTTTCTAAAACATAATAATTATCTTTTCCAACGTCTCCATCATCCTGTGATGTACCATAAGTAGCGTAAACATCTGGGGAATCTGGTAGGCAACCAATATTATTATAATTATCTTTTTTTATCACAAACTCCCCTTTAAAAAGTGGAATTTTATTAATAGATAGAGATTCTCTTTCAAAACCTTGTGAATTAAAAACCGTAATGTGTAAGCCCAAACTTTTAGAACAAGTGTGGGTTTCATATACCGACCGGAGTTTAGTATTTTCCCAAGATTTCCCATTGAACGAAGCCCCTGTAACGATACCATTAGTGTAAGGGTCAATATCTGTGTTTTGACAACCCAAGAATAAAAGGTACGTCAATAAAATGATTATTTTTTTCATTGCGTAACAATTATTTTTGAAGAAACAGACTCTTTTTCAGATGATAGTTTTAAAATATAAGTTCCGATGGGATATTTATTCAGATTTATTGGTTTTGAATGTTTACCCACCCCCATTTTTTCATCTGTAAATATTGAACTTTTCTTTCCTGAGACATCCACTACATCAAGTGAAATATTTTGAGTTGTTGGGTTGAAGAAATTCAGCGTAAAATTTGAAAATGATGGATTTGGAAATACATTTTCAATCGTCAATTTATCTCCTTCTTCTGATGGACTCTCTTTGCTACTATCTTTCCAAGAGATTGGAGCGGCGGATAATTGGTTTTTATCGTCTAATGCCGCCATTCTTGCTCCACCATTATAATTGGTATAAACAGTTAAATAACTATTGCTTATTTGTCCATTTGGAGCTGATATTTTAAGCCATATATAATAATAACTATTTCCAGATGGAGGCAACTCATCTGTAAAAAACTCACCTGTGCCTTTATAATACCAATTAAATCCATCGGTACTCGTTAGCCACTCGTAATTGAAAGGAGGTTCAACGCACCGAGTATCTGCTTCCCAAGTGTATGACTGATTAACGTATCCGTGTGAAGGTCCATAAATGGATGATGCTAAAGTGTTTCCATTAGGATTAGGTTCATAGTTCCTAACAATTGGAGCAGTCTCACTAATACGCCTTGCATTATCTTCGGTAGAGGCAGTACCAGTAGCATAACCTGATATTGACACATTAGGGTTAGAGAAATTTTCTATTCTAATATCGGCACCTTGATACATCAATGTACATATATCACTCTCAAAAAAACCAGTTTCTATTCTATATCCATGAGCATAAGGTAAAGCATTATTTAAGTTATCGCCAGCGTGTCGAGCATCAAAAAGATGTCCAAGTTCATGAGAGAAAGTTTTAGTATTACTCGTTGCTGCACTAACTTGAACAATTGCGTAGCCATTAGCACGAACTAATCCAAATTCATAAGCACGCCCACGTATATCTCCATAATTTCCATTAGTTAATAATACTACAAGATCAGCATCTGCACCATCTCTCAATGCTTCAACATCAGGGCGATTTGTTGCAAGCCTTACAACATCAGCTCTGCTACCAAGTGTTGTTTCTTCAAAATCTATTTGTTGACTCCCCGCCAAAACAATTGAAGTGTTCCATATATTGCTTCGGTAAATGCTATTATTAAATTGTCCTATACAATCATTAACAGTGTTATTAATATTAACATCGGCATTAGCAGCATTAGCAGTCCATAATATTAATACTCTGATTGGGTTAAAGCACTCAGAGGTACGTTCAGAGCTTGATTTGTGAGGTTCTATATTATTAGATTTCTTTTCAGGTTTGCTACTACATTCACTATAATCAGCTTTCATGTATTTCGTTTTAACCAAAATATGCTGCCCATTTTCATTATAAATCTGATATTCATTATTACCCCGAAGTGAAAAATGTCCATTATATTCGTCACCTTTTCTCATAATTATCACACTTCCAAATCCATCTTTGGAAGTTGCATACCAATTATAATCCGTATCTGTTCTGTACTCCATCCTAAAAGTAACGAGTTCAACTGCTTCTTTCATTTTAGGCAAAGTGAGCGTAATTCTTCCATCTTTTTGAATCCTTTTGAGTTCGTTAAAATTAACGAAATGGATAGATTCAAAATTATCATTTTTCTTTAATTTCTCTAACTTCACTTTGAACTTATCGGAGATTTTTGCCTTTGATTCTTCAACTTCTTCAACGAAGTTTTGGGCTTCGAGCTCGCAAGAGAATAGAAGGAGTAATGCGAGAATAATAAATGATTTTTTCATAACTTTGATTTGAATTTAAATTGTTGAACAATAATTGAGATTCAAGCCGTTCCTCCAAAGTTTACAAGGCTAAGAGGACGGCTTTTTTATGAATTAATAAAAGAACACGAAAACTGAATGGGT
>JAYVRF010000057.1:0-9477 GCA_043756925.1 Arcicella sp.
AAAACCAAAACCGTATAAATCGTTTTTTGAGGCTGTCAGTATCTAAATGGTAAATTCTATAATTTTAATTCATAACTCACAGCAAAATTCATTGATTTAATCATTAAAAATTGTAATTTTGTGTCTAAAATATAAGAATAGTACAAATTTTAGATTTTTGAACAACATATTTTGTGATTAATTAAACCTTGTCTAAAATTATGTTTCTTATCATTTGATGGCATTTAAAAAACCTATGAAAAATACGATTAAAAATCACCCAATTGTCATAATTTGTATTTTACTGCTTTCAGTAGTAACAGTTATTACTTATTCAAAAAATTTAGAGTTAGTTGATAAGGCTTCGAAAGGATATTTCGCTGGAAAAATTAGTTTTGGAGACAGTACAAATCACAAATTATATTCGGATAAGGTTCAGGTAAAGAAAGGTGCGGAAAGAGGCGTTACGGTTTTAACAATTGTTGTGACTGATAATAATACGCCTGAATCTGTTTTTGTGAAATTATACAATGTTACGGACAAGGGAACATTCTTTATACCAGGTGAAGGCGATTTTCAGAACGTCGGAAATTTGATAAAAGACGTTAATATGTACCGTGAGCAAACTAATTTTTATCAAACAACCCTGGCAAATGACGAAGGCTTGAAAAACGGTGTTGGTCGTGTGAATATCATTAAATTGACTGAGGATGAAATTGAGGGAGAACTAATTATTATTGCCAACAATTCCGAAGGAAAACAAGCTCAATTGGAATCGGCAAGATTTAAAGCAAAATTCTAAATACAAATGAAAATATTAATTATCATTTGACAAGATTATATTTAGTGGTTAGGTGATACCAAAACGTTCGTTGCTCTGCTACGAGCGTTTTTTGTTTAAAAAATAATGCAATGCTTGAAATTCCTCTCCATATTCTCTACCAAGACGAACATATCGTTGCCATCAATAAACCTCATAATCTCTTAGTGCATCGCTCACCGATTGCGGCGGAAGAGACTGTTTTTGCTCTTCAAATCCTGCGTGACCAATTGAATTGTTGGGTGAATCCTTGCCATCGAATTGATAGAAAAACGGGCGGTGTTTTGTTGTTTTCTTTATCGAAAGAAGCGGACAGAGCCATGCAAATGAAGTTTGAAAACCGTGAAATTGATAAAAAATATTTGGCTTTAGTTAGAGGATTTCTACCCGAAGAAGGTACAACCAACCGACCACTTGAAAATGAAAAAGGTGTGATGAAAGATGCCGTAACGCACTTTAAATGTTTACAACAAGTGGAATTGGATATCGAGGTGAGTCGTTATCCAAAATCAAGGTATTCATTAGCAGAGATTATTCCCGAAACAGGGCGAACGCATCAAATCAGAAGGCATTTTGCCCAGATGCGACATTATTTAATTGGCGATAAAACCTACGGAGATTGCAAGCATAATAAAATGTTTGAAGAACGTTTTGAACTTAAAACAATGCTTCTCCACGCCAGAGAATTGACTTTTGAACATCCTTTTACCAAAGAAAAAATGACTATAATTGCTCCTTTGCAAAAAGAATTCTCGACTGTTTTAGGAAAGATAGGAATGGTTCTAAGCGAACTTTAATTCCAATTTTTCAATAATTCTACGTACTTTCATAAAAAACGAACACTATTGGGAAGTTACCATTATGGAAGAAATTGCAATAAAATTGAGAAGAATTAGAGAAATTTTTGGGTATAGTCAGGACTACGTGGCGAACCGAATGGGGATTTCACAACCCGCTTATTGGCAGAAAGAAAACGGAAAAAGAATGCCCTCAGAAGAACGTTTTGAGCAAATTGCCGAACTATATAATTTGACCGTGGAGGATTTAAAGTATGAAGAATTGAACACGGTTTTGATAAAAGTACATAAGATTCAGATTGAGATATTGGAGAAAAAAGTGCCGATGGGGGTTTGCCCAAACGGAGATTTAACTTCAAAATAGCCTCCACCTTCAGATATTTCAACATTTGTTTATGACCATTTTCATCGGATTGATGACAAAAAATAGCGTAATCCAAAACATTTGGTTCAAGAACATGAGCTACCAAGAAAGCGGAGGTTGCAATAAAACCATCTATCAAGATAATCATCTGATTTTGAGCAGCCTGCAACATTGCTCCAACCATTTGTGCAATCTCGAATCCGCCTAAATTTGCCAACGTTTGTAGCGTTGACTCCTCTTCTTGATGTTTATTCAAGACATTTGCCAAGATAGAAATCTTATGTTTTAATCCTTTATCATCCACGCCAGTTCCTCTACCCACACAATCCACGAGCGGAATATTACAAATTTTTGACATCAATAAACTTGCCGAAGAAGTATTACCGATGCCCATTTCGCCAAAACCGATTACGTTGCAATTTTTCTCAAAAATATCCTGCACAACTTTGGCTCCTAATTCAATACATTTTTCAACTTCCAACAAACTCATAGCAGATTCGTGCAACGAACTTTTTGTGCCATGACCCACTTTTTGGTGAATAATGGGAAGGATGGGAGGGAAGTTACCCATTACACCAGCATCAACCACTTGCAGATTAAAACCGTGTTGTTTTGAAAAGACATTGATGGCAGTACCCCCCCGCAACAAAATTTAAAACCATTTGATAAGTTACTTCGGGTGGATATTTACTGACACCCTCACGAGCAAGTCCGTGGTCGGCAGCGAAGACTACTAAATGTGGATTTAAAAGCGTTGGTGAAAGGTTTTGTTGAATAAGCGCAATTTGTAAAGCCAATTTTTCTAACATTCCCAAAGCTCCCGTTGGCTTGGTTTTAAAGTCAATTTTATGTTGAATTTCAGCGGAGATTTCAGTTGAGACTTTCTTTATTTGGAAGGTTTGTATTCAAGGTTGGGTAAAATAAAATAGTATATAATTGTTGTTAAAATGAATGATTTTTTGAAAATAATTAGCCTCTTTTTCAAGCGTATATTGCAGATTGTCCTTAATATCTTCTGATTATTTTATTTCCTTTATGCCAAACAATTTTCGGGCAATAAAGGGAGTCATTGGTTCTATATTTTCTTTAAAAATTCTGTCGTAGTGGTTTGGGATGGGGGGCAAGTATGGCTTCATCCTCTAAAAATACGATGAGGTATCACAGCAAACCGCAATACCTCAAAGGGGATCTGGGATTTCTCCCTAACCAATGTAAAAATAATAATTCCTATAATATCCGCAACTTAGCAAAGCTTAAAAGCAAAGTCTTCTCCCCAATACTACCCTCAAACTGAATCGTCGCTTTGCGGTCTGTACCATTCACATCAATCTTTTTTACCTTCCCAAAACCAAATTTCAAGTGTTCAACTCTGTCATTTTCAATTAAATTTTTAGTATCACTTGGAAAGAAATCCTCCGAAGGTTTATAGGTGTTTCCTACCACTTGCGGTCTTGGAATATTTTGTCTTTGTATTAAAATATTGGCGGGTGTTGCTTTATCACTCGTGCCAAAATCGGGCATTTTTTGTTCCTTAGATGACATTCTGACAAAACCTTGGGGTAAACGATGCGTATCTTCAACGGAACGACGAATATTTTTGGCAAATTGTAGATATTTCGCATCAATTTCATCCAAAAAACGACTTGGTTCGCAAGGTTTTAAGCGTCCCCACTGGTATCTTGTCTCGGCATACGACATCACTAACTTCTTCTCCGCCCGAGTTACCGCCACATAAAAGAGGCGGCGTTCTTCTTCCAAATCTGCCCGACTTTGAAGCATCATTTGGCTTGGGAAAAGGTCTTCCTCCATCCCCACCACATACACATGATTAAATTCCAAACCTTTTGCCCCGTGAATGGTCATCATCGTCACTCGGTCGTTGTCGCCATCGGGGTCGTCTTGGTCGGCGGTTGTCATTAAAGACACCGTTTGCAGGAAAGTATTGAGGTTTTTGTCCTCCACACCTTCATCTGGATTATCCACAAATTCCTTGATGGAGTTCAACAATCCTTGCACATTTTCGTATCTTGAAAGCCCTTCAACGGTTTTATCTTCGTGCAATTCCTTCAATAATCCCGATGATTTTGCGATGTGTGAAGCCACTTCATAGGCATCTTTTTTGCCCGATTCCGCCATGATTTTGAAGGACTTAATCAGGTCTGCAAAACCATCAATGGTGTCGGATAATCGTCCCGTTTGGTATTGTTTGATATTCGATACAACATCCCAAACTGAAATTTGCTGTTCATTGGCAGTAATTGAAATCTTGGCAATGGTCGTGTCGCCAATTCCTCGCTTTGGTAGGTTAATAATCCGCTTAAAAGCCTCTTCGTCATTTTGATTGATGGTGTATCTAAAATACGCCAATAAATCCTTAATTTCACGACGTTGATAGAAGGAAGTTCCACCAATTATTCGGTATTTAATATTCAGTTTTCGTAAAGATTCTTCAAACGCTCTGGATTGTGAGTTTGTTCGGTAAAGTATCGCAAAATCTGTATTTCTAAGCCCCAAGTTCATTTTTGACTCAAAAATATGCGTTGAAATCAATCTTCCTTCCTCATTATCCGAACTTGCTTTTACCAATTCAATCAATGAACCTTCTTCGTTCTCGGTAAATACTTTTTTCGGTAATTGGTTCTTATTTTTGGCAATAATTGAATTGGCAGCTTCCACAATATTTTGCGTAGAACGGTAGTTTTGTTCCAGCTTAATCGTGGTCATTTCTGGATAATCTTTCCCTAAATTTAAAATATTATCAATGCTCGCTCCACGAAATGCGTAGATGGATTGGGCATCATCACCCACCACACAAAGGTTCTTTGAAATATCGGATAGCTTCTTGACAATAAGGTATTGACAAACGTTCGTATCCTGAAACTCATCTACCATGACGTACTTAAATTTGCGTTGATATTTATCTAAAACCGCAGGATGGTCACGAAAAAGAATGTTGGTATTATACAATAAATCATCAAAATCCATGGCGTTTGCTTGAAAACAACGGAGGGCATAAATCTTATAGAGTTTACCCATTTCTGGCAACTTTGCCGCTGTATCATCCGCCGCAATAATTGGATTTGTCACGTATTCGTCAGGACCAATTAATCGGTTTTTTGCTCCCGAAATACGACTAAAAACGGTATTAGCTTTGTAGATTTTATCATCCAATCCACGTTCTTTCACGATGCTTCGGATAAGTGATTTTGAATCGTCAGCATCATAAATGGAGAAATCGGAAGTATAACCCAAATGCCTTCCATCAAATCGAAGTATTTTAGCGAAAACCGAGTGAAAAGTACCCATCCAGAGATTTTTAGCATCGTTTCCAATAATAGATTCAACCCGACGGCGCATTTCACCTGCGGCTTTATTGGTAAAAGTCAATAATAAGATTTGGAATGGGTCAACGCCTTTTTCGATAAGATATGCTGTACGATAAGTCAAAACTCGTGTTTTGCCCGAACCCGCTCCCGCAATAATCATCAATGGTCCGTTAATATGTTGTACCGCCTCTTGTTGCGGCTGATTTAATCCTTGTAAATAATCCATTTAAGTTGTTTTAATTTCACCTTCACGCTATTCTTTTTCTTTGCCATCGTTGAATTGCCTTGTATATTTACAAAAATACAAAAAGTAAGACAAAATGAGTCAAACCAGAAAAATAAGACAAAATGAAGGAGATTTAATCGTCTTTTTATTGAAAAAACTCAACCTAAACGTAGCCGATTTTCCAATAAATGAAAATGTTTTTGAATATGAAGGAGGGAAAATGGGAAGTATCAGTCTGAACAATAATCCAGACGATTATGCAGGAGATTTGATACAAGTAGAATATGTTGACACTGACAATACGTCCGTGATGATTACGCTCACACACGACACCGCAGGGCAAATATTAGACTTAGATTTCTGGAAAACCGATTTCTCAAAATTATTGAAGTACCCAACGATTGAGGAAATTGTTTTTAGGTATGAATTATGAGGTATGTGCTTTAAGTACCTCATAATTCACACCTCATACCTAAAATTATCCCGCCATGATTCCGCCATCAATTGGCAAGGCGTGACCTGTGATAAATGAAGCAGCATCTGAACATAACCACACGATTGCCTCTGCGATTTCTTCGGGTTGTCCAAAGCGTTTCATGGGGATTGAAGCTTCCATTTTGTCTTTCATATCGTCTCCAATTATATCAAACATATCAGTTACCATGGGCGTAATGGTGAAGACTGGACAGGCAGCATTTACTCGAATGCCCTTTTTTGCGTATTCTAAACCCGCCGATTTCGTCATTCCCACCACTGCGTGTTTACTGGCAGCGTAAGCCACATTTTTCGGAAAACCAGATAATCCTGCAATGGATGCCACATTGACAATTGCCCCCGAACCTTGTTGCAACATCACGTTCAATTCCGCTCGCATGCACATGAATACGCCCGTTGAATTGACCGCCATTACCTTCTCAAAATTGTCGGTTGGGTAGTTGTTTGTACTCGTCCAAATACCGCCAATTCCAGCATTATTTATGCCGCAATCTAAACGTCCGTAAATCTCTACCGTCTTGGCAATTAAGTTATTAACGGAATCTTCGTTGGCAACGTTGCACTCAATAAAAGTGGCTTCTCCGCCCTTATCTTGAATCATTTTTACGGTTTCGTGACCGCCTTCAACCGCAATATCCGAAACCACTATTTTTGCTCCACGTTCTGCAAATAACAACGCTGTTGCCCTACCTAAACCCGATGCTGCCCCCGTTATCATGGCAACTTTACCCGTAAAATCCTGTGTCATTTTGTCTAATTTGTTGAGAATTGTTTGTTGAATAAATGAGTGAAATTGATTAAGTGTTTGTCCATAGTTTGAATGAGTTATAAATCTTTGATTATGAGCGAATTAAAATACTAATTTCAAACTCCTAAAACCTAACCCCTACTTGTAAGTTTTTATTTTGTTAAACTACTAAAAATCACTGACATTCATTAGTTATTCCCCAAATAGATTTATAAATTTGACAATAAATCTTCAAAAAGATAAAACAATTTACCTCATCATTTTGTAATTTATTTTGTGATTCACGACATTCTGCTAAACAGTTTGATAAATTAATTTTCCAATAAATTCATTCGTAAGGAAAATTAAATTTTTTATCAAACATCCAAATTAATCACGCCAAATCAAGGCAGATTCGCCCTCAAATTTGTAATTTTGTTTCATAGAAAGTAAGTATAATTTAAAACCATTAGTTTTCTGATAACCGCCAATATGTATTACGATTTTCCAAAATCGTTTGTTTATTATTTTAAACCCATATCAGTCCAGAACTATAATCCTTCGTAAAATAATGATCAATACTCAACAACAGTTAGAGCCCCTTTTAGTCGAAGATCCAAATCGTTTTGTGCTTTTTCCGATTAAGCATAATGATATTTGGCAATTTTATAAAAAAGCCGAAGCGTCTTTCTGGACAGCCGAAGAAATTGACCTTTCGCAAGATACCAACGATTGGGAAAATCGTTTAAATGACGGCGAAAGACACTTTATTTCGCACGTTTTAGCCTTTTTTGCTGCCTCAGACGGTATCGTTAATGAGAATTTAGCAGTAAATTTTTTATCCGAAGTTCAGTATGCCGAAGCCAAATGCTTCTACGGATTTCAGATAATGATGGAAAATATTCACTCAGAAACCTATTCGTTGCTGATTGATACTTACATCAAAAACCCAACGGAAAAGGACAAAATGTTGCGTGCGGTTGATACGATTCCTTGCGTAAAAAAGAAGGCAGATTGGGCTTTGCGTTGGATTAACGATGGTAATTTTGCGGAACGTTTAATCGCTTTTGCCGCCGTTGAAGGTATTTTCTTTTCGGGTTCTTTTTGTTCAATTTTCTGGTTAAAAAAGCGTGGTTTGATGCCTGGACTTGCATTTTCGAACGAATTAATTTCAAGAGACGAAGGTTTGCACTGTGATTTTGCGTGTATGTTATATACCGATCACATCAAAAACCAATTAAATCCAGAATCTATTTATACCATTATTTTGGATGCAGTTTCAATCGAAAAAGAATTTGTAACCGATGCTTTGCCAGTTTCGTTAATTGGAATGAACGCAGAGTTGATGTGTGAATATATTGAGTTTTGTGCTGACCGTTTATTGGTTGCTTTGGGCTTAGATAAGCAATTTAACGCTCAAAATCCTTTCGATTTTATGGAGATGATTTCGTTGCAAGGCAAAACAAATTTCTTCGAGAAACGAGTAGCAGAATACCAAAAATCGGGCGTAATGTCAGAGAAAGAATCAATGGCATTTTCTTTGGATGAAGATTTTTAAGAGTAGGGACGAATAGCATTCGTCCACATTGTGAATTCAAAAGGACAAATATTGTTCGTCCCTACCATAGAAAAAGCCTCAAATCAATCAGATTTGAGGCTTTTTCTATTCTCTTTCCATGCTCCTTCTCACATCTTTTTCCTTAATCGAATCTCGTTTGTCATACAGTTTTTTACCTTTCGCTAAGGCGATATCTACTTTGGCAAAACCACGGTCAGAGATGTACATTCGAGTAGGAATCATCGTTAATCCCACGTCTTTCAAACTATTTTGGAGTTTGCGTAATTCACGTTTGGTCAGTAATAATTTTCTATCTCGCAAAGGGTCGTGGTTGTAATGCGTTCCTTCGTTATACTTAGAAATATTCATTTGACGAATGTACAATCCTTCCCCTAAAAACAAACAGTAAGCATCCGTCAAGTTGATTTTTCCTTGACGGATGGACTTAATTTCCGTTCCCATCAGCATAATTCCTGCCGTATATTTTTCCAAAAAAGAATACTCGAAAGATGCCCTCCGATTCTTAATTTCTACGTTTTTTTCTATTTTATCTTTTGACATTTTTAGGGGTTGGGGGTTGGAATTTAGGGATTGATGGAAAATCCCAACCACTATTTAGAGCTATAATTAGGAGCTTCCTTAGAAATTGAAATATCGTGTGGATGGCTTTCTTTCACGCCTGCCGAGGTAATTTTTACGAATTGAGCCTGCTTTAATGCCTCAATATTTGCCGCTCCACAATATCCCATTCCTGCTTTCAAACCTCCAACCATTTGATAAAGAATTTCCGTAACTGAACCTTTGAACGGTACTCGTCCCACGATTCCTTCGGGTACTAATTTTTTAATATCATCCTCTGCATCTTGAAAATAGCGGTCTTTTGAACCATCTTCCATTGCTTCAACCGACCCCATGCCACGATATGACTTAAATTTACGTCCTTCAAACAACACCACTTCACCTGGGGCTTCGTCCGTTCCAGCCAACATAGAACCTACCATAATTGAACTCGCACCCCCTGCAATTGCCTTTACAATGTCGCCTGAAAAACGGATACCACCATCCGCAATTATTGGAACATCTAAATCTTTCACGGCTTTTGCGGCTTCATAAACGGCTGATAATTGGGGCATTCCGACACCCGCAATAATACGAGTAGTACAAATACTGCCTGGACCAACGCCT
>JAYVRF010000058.1:0-9475 GCA_043756925.1 Arcicella sp.
GAAAGCTGTAAAATCCAACAAATTATCACTGTGGAAAATACCATTTTTGTCAATCTTCCAGCGTTTCAACATCATCTCCAACATCCACTCCGAACATCCCGCTTCAATTTCTACCCTTGTAACTCTACCCAAACGTCGGTCTTTGATTTTCTTTCTGATTTCATCAATGAAATCCGTTTCCGAATCTTCGTGTTCCACCAAATCGAAATCACCATTTCGGGTTAATCTGAACAAAGAAACTGCTTCAATCTCAACATTTTTATATAATTTCCAGATTTCATGACGGATAATTTCTTCAATCGGAACAAATAACGTTTCGTCTTCCCTTTCAAAGATATGAAAGCGTTTTAGGTTCTGCGGAATTTGTACAAAACTAATTTTACGATTTTCATTTTTACCGTTTTCACTTCGCTCATTTTCGCTTCTTGTAACAACTCCAAATATCAAAGTTTTGGCTAATAGACTTGGGAAAGAGTGCGTATGGTCAAAAACCATTGGGGTAAGCATCGGGTAAATGGTGCGACTAAAATAATCCACAATTTGTTCGGTTTCTTCATCGTTCAAATCTGAAACATTCACAATTCTGAATCCATTATCTGCAAAATTGGGCACTAACTCTTCCCGATAAAGTCTGGAAGATTCATCCACAAATGCTTGTGATGCTGCCATTAAGGTCTTTTTAAAAGGTATTTCTCTTAAACCAGAATAATCAGTTCGTTCTTTTCCAAAATCAATATAATTATATAATGAACCAACTCTAATTGAAAAAAATTCATCCAAATTAGAAGCAGTAATAGCTAAGAATTTGAGCTTATCAAAAATGTTTCGGCGACTATCACGGGCTTGGTCGAGAACACGCTCATCAAATTTTAACCAACTTAAATCACGACTAATATAATCAGATTTTTCAATTACGTCGTACGATTTATTTATCACTTTTTCAAGACGACGTTTTTCTTCGGGTGTCTGTTTGGTATTCATAAAATTGTTTAGAAAAGATAAAAGATTCCCCACAAGAGAATCTTTTGCTCTACTATGTTTATAATATTTTGGAATCATTCCGCTCATTGCCTACAAAATTACTGGATAATCAATGCTTTTACATTAAGTTTCAGATTAAGATTTTATTAGATTTTTATCCCTTAAAATTATGAAATATACAAGAATAATGCTAAAATTTTAACGAACAGTTTAACTTAAATAGTATCTAATTCGTTCATTATAAGCATTTTTGGTGATTTAATTACTCACAAAGATAGGGCTAAACAAAAAAAAATGTTATTTTGCCTTGCTAATTAGCTTTTACATAGAAATTATGAACGTAAAAAACTTACTGACGAACAATTAGTAGCTCATTTTATAGAAACGCAGAAGAATCTGTATTTCGAGCAATTGTACGACCACTATTCTGATAAAGTATATTCGGGAGTGTCTGTCTTTCGTAAAAGATGATGCAAAGGCGGAAGATTTTACGCACGATATTTTCTTGAAATTAGTCCTCTAAGGCGGCATTGAGAGCTGGCTTAACAGGTCCAAAACCTGAATAATTTAACGTAAGTAATTATTTACCAGTTAATTAATTGATTAAATAGTTTAGCCCAAAGGGTTATTCCTCTGGGCTTTTTTTGAATAAATTTTTCTATGCAAACTATCCTAACTATATAATTACAAACAAAAATCCCCACCAATGGCAGGGACTTTATAAATTAACCTTTTCTAAAAATTCACACAAGTCGTGTAAATATCTTTTTCATCAAAAAATCGGTTTGAGCATCATTACCTAATTGGAAAATATGCTCCCCAAATGTTTCAAAACCCCATTTTTGATAAAACTTAATTGCTTTGGGGTTGTGTTCCCACACGCCTAACCAAATGCTTTCATAATTATTTTCGATGGCAACGTCAATACATTTTTGCATTAAAATTGCTCCGTATTTTTGTCCTTGATAATTTCTACTGATATAAATTCTTTCAATCTCAAAAGACATTGAATCTGGATTTTCTACTAAATTCTCTCTCATTTTTGCGTAACCAATTGCTTCATTTCCCAATTCGATCAATAAAAATATGGTTTTTGAAGTATGTATTTCATCTGAAATTTGCTTTTCGTTAAATTTTTCTTGGAGATAATTCTTTAGATTTTTGGGCGTATTTTGTTCACCGTAAGTTTCAACAAATGTTTTCTTTCCGATTTCACAAAGTTGGTCAATGTCATTAATTGTGGCTATTCTTATCGTCATATTTAACTTATTTCCTCACAAAAAAAGGCATTTTTAATTATAATAAAAAATACTTAATTTGCATTAATTAATGCTAAAATCACATTAAATGGAATTTCGACAATTAGAATATTTCTTAGGCGTTGCTTCTGAATTGCATTTTTCGAGGGCTGCCGATAAATTATTTATTGCACAATCCGCTTTAAGTCGTCAAATTCAGCAATTAGAAGAGAATTTAGGCGTATTACTTTTTGAAAGAAACAAGCGAAACGTAAAATTAACGCCTGCGGGTGAATACTTGCGTGAAGAAGCTAAACAAGTCCTTTCTCAGTTAGATAATATCAGTAAACGAACCCAACAAATTCATAAAGGTGAAAGTGGGGAGATTAGAATTGGGCATCCTGGTTCGGCAATTTACTCCGTAATTCCGCCAATATTAACAAGTTTACGAACACTCTTTCCCGAAATAAAAGCAAAATTATCGGAAATTTTAGAAAATGATTTATTCGGAAACTTGAAGAACTATCAAGTAGATGTCGGTTTTATCAGAGAGCCTTTTGTCAATAAAAACATTGTTTCAAAGGTGATTTTTGAAGAATCTTTTGCTTTGGTTTTACCAGAAAACCATTGGATTTCACAGGAGAATTTTACCAGTTTAGCCCAAGTAAAATACGAACCATTTGTATTGCCTCCACGCTACGCAGGTTCTGCCTACTATGATTTGCTTGTTCGTATGTGTGAACGAGAGGGTTTTGCACCCAATATTTCACATGAATCTAATTACGGAGCAACGATTTTACGATTGGTGGAACATAATTTGGGCATATCTTTAATGCCAATTTCTTATAAATTCAGCTCAGCAATGCGGGTAAAATTTATTGAATTAAGTGATATTCCGGAACGAACACATCTTTCAATGGCTTGGCGAAAAGATGATACAAGTCCTGTATTATTAAATTTTTTGAAAGCTGCTGAATCAGTAGTTATTGGATAATTGAAAACTAAACTAAAAACTGATTATCTTTGAAGAAATATTTATATTATTGATTTGAATTGAATTAATCTGGCAAATAAAACTAAGAACTAAGGATTCAGAACTAAAAACTAAAACATCATGGAAGCAATATATGAGCATCCTCTTCAAGGAAAAATAGAAATTGCCTTAGATAAAATTCGCCCTTATCTGATTGCCGATGGAGGAAACGTGCGGGTCCTTGAAATTACGAACGAAAACACTTTACGTTTGGAATTAGTGGGAGCTTGTGGTTCATGCTCAATGTCAGCAATGACTTTCAAAGGGGGTATTGAGGATACAATCCGTAGGGAAGTTCCAGAGATTTTACGGGTTGAAGCTACTAATATAAATTAAAATATAATAAAACTAACCACATTAAATTATGTAATTAGATGGAGAAACACAGTATCTCAAAATCTGATTTGAGTCAGAATTATAATCAATATCACGAGAAATGGTTGAATTTCCATCTATCGAAAGGGATGGTGATTTTGATTTTTTAATAAAAAAAGCCTTAAATTACAGAGTTTTACCTAAATAAATTAAAAAAATAATGGAGTAATGAGACATGAAATATTAGATTTCCAAAAAAAATCGGTCACCAGATTCTGATGAAGAAGATCAACTGATTGCATATGAATTACACGCTCCTTGAAAACACTTCCAGAACAAGAGCAAACAGCCTTTAAAGAAGATGTAAAAGCGAGAGTCAAATCTAAATTAAATGTTATCGAAAAATTGTTTGAGACTTTTGAGGTTGTTAGACAAGAACGCTTAAACTTTGCATAAATTAAAGTAAACAAAACAGTTATCTTTTATCTTGCACAAATAGAAATCCCCTTTTGAAAAATATCGCCATCTTTGCTTCTGGCTCTGGCTCAAATGCCGAAAGAATTGTTGAGTATTTTACTGATTCTGAACAGATTAACGTAAAATTATTCCTTTGTAATAATCCCGAAGCGGGCGTTATTCAACGTGCTGAAAGATTACAAATTCCCTTAGTAATGTTTGACCGTTCAGCGTTTAAGTCGGGCGAAGTCGTGAAAATTCTCCAAGAAAATCAGATTGATTGGGTGATTTTAGCGGGTTTTTTGTGGCTCGTTCCTAAGAATATGGTGGAGGCTTTTCTGAACAGAATTATCAATATTCACCCCGCACTTCTTCCAAAATTTGGCGGAAAAGGAATGTACGGGCATTTTGTCCATGAAGCCGTAGTGGAAAATAAAGAAACTGAATCGGGCATCACTATCCATTTCGTGAATGAACATTATGATGAGGGAGGAATGATTTTTCAGGCTTCGTTTCCTGTATTACCAACAGATTTACCCGAAGATGTAGCTCGCAAAGGACAGGTTTTGGAGCATAAATACTTTCCAGAAGTGATTGAGAAGGTTATTCTTGCAAATAGATAGCTATGATAAGTTACGTAGAAAAAAATATAATTTCAGATGTGGCAATAGACAAATAATTAAAAATACGTCAAACAAAAAGCACAAACTCTTTGGGGTTTGTGCTTTTTAAATAGTCTATTTCCACAACCTACAAGACTGCTTCTGCCAACACAAGAACTTTGTTGTTTAATACTTCAACAACGCCACCATCAATGGTAAATTCTTGTTTATCAGCCTTCAAAGTGCCTTTTCCCAATGTCGAAACGAGGGCGGCGTGGTCTTTCAAAACTTGGAAAGAACCGTCTGTACCAGGTAAAGTAACTACTTCTACTTCACCAGAGAACACTTTTTTATCGGGAGTGATGATTTCTAAATTCATATTTTTGGTTATGAATTATGAGGTATGAATCATAAGGTAAGGTTTTACACTTTATACCTCATAATTCATACCTCATAACTACAAATTTATTTTCCTGCCTCTGCAATTAATTTCTCTCCTTTCGCCATAGCATCTTCGATGTTACCGACTAAGTTGAAAGCTGCTTCTGGCAAATGGTCATATTTTCCATCAATGATTTCGTTGAAACCTTTGATTGTGTCTTCGATAGGTACTAAAACACCTTTCAAACCCGTAAACTGTTCTGCCACAAAGAAGGGTTGTGATAAGAAACGTTGTACACGTCTTGCACGAGATACTGCCAATTTATCGTCTTCTGAAAGTTCATCCAAACCTAAGATAGCAATAATATCTTGTAATTCTTTATAACGCTGTAAAATTTCTTTTACCCGTTGTGCGGTGTTATAATGCACATCACCCAAAATATCCGCAGAAAGAATACGAGACGTTGAATCAAGAGGGTCAACGGCTGGATAAATTCCTAATTCAGCAATTTTACGAGATAATACCGTAGTAGCATCCAAGTGGGTAAAGGTAGTGGCGGGAGCAGGGTCAGTTAAATCATCGGCAGGTACATAAACTGCTTGTACCGATGTAATTGAGCCTCTTTTTGTTGAAGTAATACGCTCTTGCATCGCTCCCATTTCAGTTGCCAAAGTTGGTTGGTAACCCACGGCTGATGGCATACGACCCAAAAGGGCAGATACCTCAGAACCCGCTTGGGTGAAACGGAAAATATTGTCAATAAAGAAAAGAATATCACGTCCTTGGTCTTCGCCTTCTGCATCACGGAAATACTCAGCGACCGTCAAACCAGAAAGGGCAACTCTTGCACGAGCCCCAGGAGGCTCATTCATTTGACCGAAAACTAAGGTTGCTTGTGAACCTAAAAGGGCGGTTTCATCAACTTTGCTCAAATCCCACTCACCATTTTCCATGGCGTGTTTGAAATCTTCACCGTAACGAATTACGTTTGATTCAATCATTTCACGCAACAAATCGTTCCCCTCACGAGTACGCTCACCCACACCAGCAAACACCGAAAGACCTTCGTAAGCCTTAGCAATGTTGTTGATAAGTTCCATGATGAGTACAGTTTTACCAACACCCGCACCACCGAACAAACCAATTTTACCACCTTTTACATAAGGAGCAAGCAAGTCAATTACTTTAATACCCGTGAAAAGCACCTCAGTAGAAGTTGCCAATTCGTCATATTTTGGAGCAAGACGGTGAATTGGTAGTGCTTTCAAAGATTTAGGTTGAGGAATACCATCAATTGCCTCACCAACTACGTTGAAAAGACGACCTTTGATACTATCACCAGATGGCATTGACATTGGTTGCCCTCTATCAATTACTTCCTGACCTCTTTGAAGTCCTTCCGTTCCTTCCATTGCAATGGTACGAACTCGGTCTTCACCTAAATGTTGTTGAACTTCAAGAACTACTAACGTGCCGTTGGCTTTTGTAACCTCCAAGGCATTCAAAATTGCGGGAAGATGAGAGTCTTTGCCCTCAAAGCTTACGTCCACAACTGGTCCGATTACTTGCGTAACTTTTCCTTTATTGACTGCATTTGCCATTTTGTATTGTGATTTTGTTTTCTGAATTAATCCTAAAAATAGTGATTTGCAAAAGGTTTTTCGTGAGAATTACTTTTCACAAAACCGAATCAGGAGATTCGGTTTACTTTTAGGGTGCAAAATTACTTGGTAAATTTCAGATTAACAATTCTGTTTTTGGATTTTTATCATAAAATTTGCTAAAAAGAGGTAGTTTTATTGGATTGGTCTAAGTTGTGTTTTACAAAATCCGATACAACAACTCCTGTTCCGACAGCAAATCATGAAAAGAAAATGACAAATATTGTTGCTGTTTTACCACTTGAAAAATGCACTGTGTAATCAATTTGCCATCACGGTTCATTCGCATATCGTTGTGAGTGTCGCCCGTGCCTCCGTGTAGGTGGAAATTTATTACTTGCTCACGGGTGAAATTGGGATTTTTTTGCCTGAAATCATCAAACCAGCGTTCTCTTTCGGTTCTGATTTCTCTTGGATAAAGTGTCGCCGAAGACCAAATGTGGGACACTTTGGGATTTTTGGAAGTGTAAGTAAGGATTAACCCATCCCATCTGAATTCACAGAGTTGAAGGTCGTTTTTATGAGGAATAATTATTAACGTAAAATTTTCGATATTCTCAAAAGAGTAATTTTCAATAAAATTATCAACGGTATCAAATTTGAAAAAATCTAATATGAGTTGTCCTCTACTTTGGCGATATGGTGGCTTATACGTATGATTTTCAGAGGCACCGTTCAATAAACAAACCGTAAAATCATCGGAAGTTGCAATCCATGTTCCGCCCGCTTGGGCATCTTTTGGGAAGTAGATTTGCTTGCCGTTAATGTTGTATTTTTTAGGAGGAATTGCCTTTGGTCGGGCAAGGGCTTCGTCTCTATTATTGGTTAAAATATAGCCTGAATTAATGGTAGGAAGGAATGTAAGGACACACATTTTATGGACTGAGATTAGGGATTAGGAATTGGGTAATTGAGGATTAGTGGTTGAAGAAATGGGATTATGAGGTTTAAAGTATAAAACCTTACCTCATAATCCCTAATTCCCAATCCCTAACCCCTGATACCTAACTGTCGAATGAGCAACGCCAAAGTTTTTTGGAATTTTAATTTCTGGGTGAACTTCATTTAATCCAATTTTGATGATGGCTAAATGGTGAGTGGTATGTTCGATTAAATAGGTCAATTCTCGAAAAAAACTACTTGTAATTTCCATCGCTTCGTCTCCCCCGAATTTACTTTTTAAGATTAAATTTCGGTCTGAATTTGAGGTTTGTAATTGCTGTTTTACGTTCTCTAACGTTTCAATCGTAAAATCTTTATCAATCTCAATCAACAGATTTCTCTCACGAGCATCATAATCAATGACTCCGTTTTCATGACCTTTTAAGGCACATAGATAAAATTCCGTGATGTGTCTGACGTGTTGTCCGACCGTACTGTAATGCAAAGGTTGAAGAGGATCTTTATAAACCGATGATTCTGTATCGTTCAGTAAATCAATAAGTTGATCTATAATTTCTATGTTAGTTTGTTGAAGCATTTTGTTGCGATGCGACCGTCGCACGGTTCGATTTTAGTTATTCGATGTTCGGTATTTCATGATGAAAGTAAAGCCCATTATCAAAAGCCGTTTACTCTTTTACTACATTAACAGTAATCGTAAAAGTCACATTATCACCCATCCCAAAAGTGCCTCCACCAATTTTCCAATCACGCCGATTGATGACAGTGCTTCCTTGAAAAGTTGCTTTGTCGCCTTCCTGTTTGAAGATGAAAGGGATTTTTACATTCTTGGTTGTTTCCTTCATCGTCAAGTCAAAATATCCCACATAATTACTACCTTCTTTTTCAATTTTGGTGGTTTTCATTTTTAATTTTGGATATTTTGCTACGTTAAAGAATTCCTCTTTTTCTCGTATGTGTCTGTTTCTGAGGTTATTATCTGTATCAACCGTTGTAGCATCAACCATTCCTATTAGACTTGAACTCGCCAAATCATTAGGGTCAAATTTTAATGATCCTGAAAACCCTTTGAAATTGCCATTCACGGATGTTCCTAACATCTTCATTTTGAAATTAACGCCTGCCGTAATAGGTTTCCAGTTTTGAGCAAAAATAATATTGGTCAGACTTACGCAAAGGGTAAAGATTAAGACTTGCTTCATTTTCTTAGTTGTTAATCATGGTATGAATTTTAGGCTTTTGGTAAAATGAATATCACCTTGCCTTTGCCTGATTATTTGTTGATGAAGCATTAAAATTTATAAGAAACTGCAAAGATTGGCATAGTGTTTTTCAATCGCCAAGTATCGTTTAATCTGCCATTAATTTCTACTTTCTTCTCAGTCGTTAATTCTACAAATTGATGACTTATTCCCACTCTGATTCCAATTTTATTTGTTACCCAATAACGGGCGTAAACCTCTGAATTTAAGCTACCTATGTCCGAATCTGATACTAACAAAAAATTGAAAGTTTCTGGATTTGCAGGTGATGAAGTTGAGCCATCTTGGAATTTGCGTTTGTTCTTTTTTGAGATTAAATCTCCCGAAACTGTGCCTCCCCAAGTCTTTCCTGTAGCATCAATATTGAAGCCAACTTCCAATTTATTTGAAAGGGAATATTGCAAAATTATTCCAATATTTAGAGCGTTAGTTTGAAAAGATTTTACCCTGAATGTATCAATATTAGCCATTATATCATCGGCAAAAAGAGCAGAAAAACTTGATTTCCCAGAAGTAAATCTGGCGGGTGCAGTTCTAAAATCTGCATTCCCACCGAAATAAGAGGTTACTCTAACAACATACCCAATTTTGAAACGATTAGATTTTCCTAATCCCCACGATTGCGTAAAAGATAAGGCAGGT
>JAYVRF010000059.1:0-9414 GCA_043756925.1 Arcicella sp.
CGAATCTTTAATATTACCAAACATGATAAAAAGTAGCACAAAAATGCCCACAAGGCTGATGGGTACCATTTCGGTGAGGCGTTTTGTGGCTCTTACTTGGTTTTCAAATTCACCCGTCCAACCTACACTATAACCCGCTGGGAGCTTGATTCCTTTGGCAACATTAGCTTGTGCTTCGGCAATGGTACTGCCTAAATCTCTATCTCTTACCGAGAATTTTACGCCAATAAATCGTTTCGTATTATCCCGATAAATGAAGGCGGGTCCTGTAATTCTTCGGATACTTGAAATTTCTTTCAAAGGGATTTTTACGCCCGATAAAGTTGGCACTTTTAGGTTTGCCATATCCACTTCGTCTTTGCGATAATCTTTGCTGTAACGAACCCGAATATCGAATTTTTTTTCGTCTTCGTATTTTTGAGTTGCCGTTTTTCCACCAAACGCCATTTCCAGAACTGCCTGAGCATCAGCTACTTTAATACCATAAGCCGCCATTTTTTCACGGTCTAAAACTACGCTAATTTCGGGCTGACCTACATTTCTCAAAATACCAACATCTTTAATTCCTTGTACAGTTTCGATTTGGTCAATCACTTTATTGGCTATATCATCCAATTTTTCTAAATCATCCCCGTAAATTTTTACGGCATTGGAAGCATTAATTCCTGCCACACTTTCTGCCACATTATCAATAATTGGTTGAGAATAATTATAGCCAATTCCCTGATATTTTTTTAAAGAATCATCCATTTCACGCACCAAATCATCCATCGAAATCTTACGTTTCCATTCGTCTTTTGGTTTTAGATTGACTTGCATTTGTACGTAATAAAAACCACTTGGGTCGGTGCCGTCATTGCTTCGCCCCACCTGACTCAACACGCCATTCACTTCTGGAAATACCCTTAATTCTTTTCGTAAAATTGCCGTCATTTTAACGGTTTCGGGCAAACTATTACTCATCGGCATTTTGGCTTCTACCCACAAAGCTCCTTCATTGAGTTGAGGCAAAAATTCAGTTCCCAAAAATGTAGCCGAAAAGAAACTACCCGCTATCAAAAGTACCGAAGCAATTAGGGTAGTTTTCTTGTGTTTGAAAGTAAAAATAATGCCTTTCTCCACAATTCTATTCCAAAAATTTACGAAAGGATTATCTTTTTCTCGAACATTTTTATTCAAAAAGATGTGGCAAAGAACAGGCACAAGGGTTAGCGTGAAAACCAATGCTCCCAGCAAAGCAAAGCCTAATGTATAAGCCAAAGGAGAAAACATTTTACCTTCTACTTTTTGGAAGGCAAAAATGGGTAAAAGTGCTGTTATGATAATGAGTTTAGAGAAGAAAATGGCTTTTCCAAGCTCTGTACCCGTTTTTTTGATAATACTACCAATGGCTAATTTGTTATAAGCCTCCATTCCTTTCTTGTGGGCAATATGATCGAGGGTTACGAAAATCCCTTCTACCATCACCACCGCACCATCAATGATAATACCGAAGTCCACCGCCCCCAACGATAATAAATTGGCACTCATCCCTTTCAATTTCAAACACAAAAACGCAAACAAAAGCGACAAGGGTATGATGATAGAAACGGTTACGGTTGTACGCCAATCTGCCATGAACAAAAATACAATTACCGTTACAAAAAGGATGCCTTCAAACATATTATGCATCACGGTTGTGGTGGTGTAATTCATCAAATTATCACGGTCATAAAAAGTCTCCATCTTCACATCTTTGGGCAAAACTCGCTCGTTGATGTCCGCAATTTTGTCTTTTATCCTGCCTAAAACCTCTTTCGGATTTTCACCTTTTCGCATCACCACAATGCCTTCAACCACATCGTCATTATCATTCAAACCTACCTGTCCAACTCTCGGAAATGAGCTTTCATTCACGTCAGCAAGATTTTTTACCAGAATTGGGTTGCCCCCCGCATCATCCACAATGATATTTTCTATATCGGTAATGGATGCTAAAAGTCCAACGCCACGCACCACATACGCCTGTCCATTTTTCTCAATAATATCACCCCCAACATTGATATTACTCTGATTGATTGCCTCAAAAACCTGCAAAGGCGTAATGTCATATTTAGCCAAGCGACTTGGGTCTACACTTACGTCATAAGTCTTTTCTTGCCCTCCAAAAGCTACAATATCGGCAACTCCTGGCACAGAACGTAGTTGACGGTCAATTGTCCAGTTTTGTATGGTCAGAAGTTCACGAGTATCTCGGTCAGGGCTTTTCAAAACGTATCTAAAAACCTCACCCGTGGGTCCATAAGGTGGCTGAATATCTGGTGCAACTTCATCGGGTAATTTTATGCTACGGAGCTGATTATTGACCTGTTGTCGGGCAAAGAAGTCTTCAACATCATCTTCAAAAATGATTTTGATAACGGATAAACCAAACATGGTAATGCTTCGAACACTGGTTTTTTTTTGTACCGAACTCATCGAAATTTCGATGGGCGTTGTTACAAAACGTTCAATTTCCTCGGCACTTCGTCCGTTCCATTCCGTTACAATAATTATCTGCGTATTCGTAACATCAGGGAACGCCTCAATGGGCATATTTTTGAAAGCAATAAATCCAGAAATTACCAATAAGCCCACCCAAAAGAAGGTAAATGACTTATTTTTCATGGAAAGTGCTATTATATTTCTAATAAATTTATTCACGTTTTTTGTTTCGATGCGACCGTTGCTCGGTTCGAAATTCGTTTTTCGATGCTTGGAAGAATGTGAGCGTAAATCTCCCCTCTCAAAGGGAGAGGGGGTTGGGGTGAGGCTTTTTTATCAATCATTTAAGGCATCATATACAAATAATTGATTAGCAGTCATTACTTTTTCACCCTCTTTCAAGCCCGATAAAATGTAAGTAATATCACCAATCTGACGAAAAACCTCCACCTGACGAGTTTCAATATTTGCTTTGTCATGGAAAATCATCACATAGTTTTTACTCTTGTCAAAAACGATGGATGACGATGGCACTGACATCATATTTTTTGCCTCCATAAACGACAATTTGATGTTGGCACGCATCTCTGGTTTTAGTAAATAATTAGAGTTTGCTAATTTAATTCGCACCTTCATTGCCTTCGTTTCAGGGTCGATAATATTATAGATTTTATCCACTTGTCCGTTAAAAATCTTATCAGGATTACTCAAAGTTGTAACCGCCGCTTTTTCTCCCAACTTTACTAAGTTAATATCGCTTTCATTAACATTGGCAATTGCCCAAACATCGTTAATTTCAGCCACATCAAAGATATTATCCGTCTTGTCGCTCCGCAAAAGCATATCTTGATTGATGTGTTTTTCAATCACAAAACCACTTAAAGGCGAGCGTACTTCGTAAATTGAGCCAGCCTTAATATTATAAATTTTATAAGTCTCTTGGATGCGATGTAATTGAGATAAAGCCTTATCTGACATACTCTTAGCCTCCAAAACATCCCGTTCAGCGGTTAATTTTCCTTCAAAAAGTTCTTGGGCAACTTTGACATTATTTTTGGCAATTACCACATCATTTTGGGCATCTTCCAACTCCTTTTCAAAACCCGCAACCTCCGTACTTCGGATAACTGCCAAAACTTGTCCTTTCTTTACATAATCGCCTAATTCAACGGAGACTTTAATAACATTTCCACCTACTACAGGGAAAACCTCAATGATTTTGTTGTTATCAGCAGTAATTTTTCCGTAAAAATTTAACTCATTTTTCAAAGGCTGAACACTTGCCAATTCCGTTTTAGTAGTGGCAAGCATTTTGTTTGTTAATGTAAAAGTTGTTTTAATTTCTTCGTGCTTTTTTTCTTCTTTCTGACAAGAAGTAGTCATTAAAAAAACCGAGAATATGAGAGCAATTTTTATGTACATTTTATTAGTAATTGAGATTTTTTTAAAACAATTTTTCATTCACCAAATAATTCAACACTTCACCCGATAGCACGACCTGTTTTTGAATATCATTCAGATTTAATATGCTTTGGCTATAACTTTCCATGAAATCAGTAAAGTCCAACAGTGAAATATTTCGTTTTTGAAAATTTTGCAGAACGCCTCTATATACAATTTCAAAATTACCTTTGGTTACATCCCTTACTTGCAAATATTGCTCCTGTTGTTGTTTCCAAGTCAAATATGCACTTTCTATTCTATTTCTTAACTCCCACTTTTTGAAATCTTTTTCCAATCTGGTCTGTCCTAATTGCGACTCTGCCACTTTAATATTTCCCCGATTTCTATCCCAAATTTTTAGAGGAACTCCAAAAGTTACGTTTACTTGATTGGCAAATGCCCCGCCCCGCTGGTCATACGAAGCCCCTAACGTGAGGTCGGGCGTAGATAAAGATTTTTGCCATCTTATTCGTAATTCGTCACTTTCAAGAATTTTTAAGAACGATAAATACTCAGGATTTTTTTCTAAAGAAGTTTCATAAAGAGCCTCAGCACTTTGCAAAAGTTTTTGAGTATAAAGATGGTCTAAATCACCCTGTTGTACCTCAGCGACTATTTGCCCCTCAATTCCTGTGATAATTTTAATATTTTCCTGTTCAGAATTAATGTTCTTTTTAGTAGAAAGAATTTCATTAGTAATATTCAACGATAAAGATTGGAGTCTGACCACATCTTTCAGAGGGACATTATTTTTAGCCGCTTGAAGCGAAAAAGCTCTTGCCAGCGTGTCCACAATGGCAACTTGACTACTGAGTGATTTGAGTTTTTGTTGTTCAAAATACAGCACATAAAAACTTTGTCTCAACTGATAGCGAAGGTTACGAATAAGTTGTTCTAACTGCAATTCGGCAATAGCAATATTCGATTTGGCAAAGGCAACTTCGTTCTTTTTTTTACCCCCTAAGTAAATTAATTGTTGGACTTGGAAAGCCTTTTGTCCCTGTCCACCCACATCCACAACCCGTCCTTCTTGCGGATTTATCAAGTTAAATTCGCCCGAAAAGAAGGGTAATTCCCAAATTTTTGCTTGAATAACTGCCGCTTGAGAAGCATTAATATTGTACTGTTGAGCCAATAAAAGAAGATTATTTTTTCGGAAAGCACCTTCACCCTCCTCCAACGTGAAAGATTTTTGACTAAAAATAATTTGAGAAGAAAGCAAGAAAAGGAAAGAAACTATTGATTGCTTAAAAAACATGATTTGTTAGCTGAATAATTATTTTGTTTTATTTTGCCTTTATTGGAATTTTCTCCAACAAATCGGATGGTAGCTTGTTGCAGAAAACTCCAACAGAGGCAGAAAAGGCAAAAAAATGATTTTTTTGATAAAAGTTATATTGAAAACAAAGTTACTTCCTTTTGGTGAATATTTTACAAGACAATTTAAACACAAAATCCCCCATGTTGCATGGTCGCAAGCATGAGGGATTTTGAGAAATTTGACAACTGAATGCCTTATAATAATTGGTCGGCTTTCATTTTTGCAATAATTTGCTGAATACTTTCTTTGATGATTCGGGTATTTCCTTCACCCCTTAATTCGCCTTCGGTTGAAATAGATGCCTTCCAAATGGTTTTATCTTTTTCGGGAATTTTAATAGACATTGAATAAATCCCTCCGCTGTAAAAAGTGCCATATTTCCCACTTTCCATAACTTTATCAACTCTTTCAAGTAAAATCATAACGTCTGGGTTGAAAGTTTGAAGACGATTTTGAATATCTTTTTCAGATTCTAAGGATAAAACATCCATCTTCGCAATATCAACTTTTACATTATTTTTCTCCAAATTATTGACTAACGAATCCGTTAATCCTTGTAGAAAAAAACCTAATTGAACGTCTTTAACTTGCACAAAGGCAGATTTGATTTTAGTATGATAATCAGGGTTGTTATTAAAAGCTACGTTTGTTGTAGCACAACTTGATAAAAATAAAGCAAAAAGCCCAATCACAAATAAATTTATAGTTTTCATTTTTTGAAGAGTTTAAGTTAAAACCATAATGTTTTACTGTCCGCCGTTAATAAACGAACATCAAATCTCGAAATACGAACAACGACTCAATGATTTATCAAATCAAAATATTTCCGATAGAATCTTTCAAAAATTAAGGGAAAAATAAAGAGTGTCAAAATTGTTGCTCCAATCAAACCACCAATCACCACAATTGCCAAAGGTTTTTGAGATTCTGAACCAATACCCGATGAAATGGCAGCGGGCAACATTCCAAAAATACCCATAAAAGCCGTCATTGTAACGGGGCGAACTCTTGATTTAACTCCCTCAACCACAGCTTTTTGCAAGTTCATTTTCTGTTTAATATTATCCTTAAATACTTCAATCATAATCACGCCATTCTGAATACAAATCCCGAAAAGGGCAATGAAACCGATACCTGCCGAAATACTAAAATTTGTACCCGTAACTAACAACGCTAAAGACCCTCCAATGATGGCAAAAGGCACATTGGTAAACACCAAAGCAGCATCTTTTAAATTGCCAAAAAGCAAATACAAAATAAAGAAAATCGCAATCATCGACAGCGGTACAACTTGTGCCAAACGTTTGGAAGCTCGTTGTTGGTTTTCAAAATCTCCCTTCCATTTCATTTCATAACCCTTTGGTAATGAAGGAATTGCTTTCAAAACTCCCGCTTGGGCTTCGGCAATGGTACTACCCATATCTCGTCCACGAACGGAAAATTTCACGGCAATAAATCGGCGAGTATCTTCTCTAAAAATCAAACTTGGTCCCGTCAAGGACTTTATTACCGCAATTTCTTTAATCGGAATTTTAGTACCGTTCATGGTTGGAACCATCAAATTACCAATCTCTGCTTCTGATTTTCTGAATGGCTGCTGAAAACGAACTCGAATATCAAATTTACGTTCACCCTCAAACAACTGACTGGCAGTTTGCCCACCAATCGCCATCGACATAACCGCTTCTGCATCAGCGGTTTGCACGCCGTACAAATCCATTTTTTGTTGGTCAAGTTCAATTCTTAGTTCGGGTTGTCCCAAGTTTTTGATGATTCCCAAATCTTCAATACCTCGTACTTTCGACAAAACGGCATTTACTTTTTGAGCATCTTTTTCTAAAATATCAAAATCAGTTCCGTAAATTTTTACCGCAATTGAACCCTTCACGCCCGAAACCGCCTCTTCCACATTATCCATAATGGGCTGTGAAAAACCGAAGCTAATGCCTTGAAAAACCGATAATTTTTCTTGCATTCTTTCAACCAATTCAGCTTTTGACAAACCACTTTTCCACTCTTTTTGTGGATAAATATCTACAAAAAATTCTACGTTATAAAAACCAGTCGGGTCAGTACCGTCATTTGGACGACCTGCCTGTGAAAGCACCTTTTTTACTTCGGGATAACTCTCAAAAACCTTCCTAATCTTATTTGAATATCTTACAGATTCGTCCAAACTTACACTGCGTGGCATATTGGCACGCACATAAATGGAGCCTTCATTGAGTTGGGGCAAAAATTCAGTTCCATGAATGGAAAGTGTCCATAATCCAACAATAGTAATAATAATTGTAGCAATAAAAGTCTGAGATTTACGTCCAAAACAGAAGTAAAAAAACATCATCGAATACTTCAAAATGGCATCCACAAAGAAATTTGACTTGTGTTTTACATTTTTATTCATCATCATACTCACCAACACTGGCACGAGAGTAAGCGTAAAAATTAACGCCCCCACTAAGGCTGCACCAAGCGTCCAAGCCAAGGGTGTAAACATTTTGCCTTCTACTTTCTGAAAAGCAAAAATGGGCAATAACGCCACCAGAATGATGATTTTGGAAGTAAAAATGGCTTTTCCCATGCTCGAACCCGTGCGGCGAATCATGGATAGTTTGGCTAAACCATTAAACCTTTCCATACCCACTTCATGAGCTTTTTCTGCCAAAACCACCATCAATCCTTCCACCACTACCACCGTTCCATCAATGATAATTCCAAAATCAACTGCCCCCAAAGACAGTAAGTTTACATTCATGCCCAATAATTTCAGGCAAGTAAAAGCAAACAACAAAGCCAAGGGAATAATGATAGAAACAATAAGTGAAGCCCGCCAATCTGCCAAGAAAATCAGTACAATCAACGTTACTAAAACAATGCCTTCAATAAGATTATGAGTAACAGTTTCAATACAAAAATCCAACAATGTTTGGCGGTTGTAAAATTCCTTGATTTTTACGCCTTCGGGAAGAATTTTAGTATTCAATTCTTCCACTTTTAGGTTCAAATTGGTAATTACTTCCGAAGGGTTTTCGCCCTTACGCATCACCACAATTCCCTCCACGGCATCCGTAGTTTTATCTCTTCCTACTTGCCCCAATTTTGGCAAAGCCGACTCTGCTACCGAAGCAACCGTTTTGACATAGATAGGAACGCCATTGGTGTTTTTTACCAAAATATTTTCAATATCATGGACGTTTTTCAACAAACCAATGCCTCGCACCACATAAGCCTGATTGTTTTTCGTAATGACATCACCACCCACATTGATATTACTTTTTTGAACGGCACTGTACACATCCAAAGGTGTTATATCGTAGTCTTGCAAGAGATTCGGGTTTACGCTAATTTCGTAGGTTTTTACCTCCCCGCCAAAACTCACAATATCCGCAACCCCAGGCACAGACCGAATATTTCTATCAATAATCCAATCTTGAATCTCCTTTAACTTTCTGGCTGACAGCGTTTTAGAATCAAGCGTATATCTAAAAATCTCACCAGTTGGTCCGTAGGGCGGTTGAATATCAGGCTCAACGCCATCGGGTAAACTGATGCCTTGCAGTGCATTATTTATCTGCATTCGGGCAAAATTATTGTCCACCCCATCATCGAACATGATATTCATTACCGACAAGCCAAACAGGGTTGTCGAACGAACGGAAGTCTTTTTCTGCACGCCATTCATCGAAATTTCGAGCGGTGCAGTTACAAATTTTTCAATTTCTTCGGCACTTCTTCCTTGCCATTGTGTGATAATAGTTACTTGCGTATTGGTTACATCAGGAAAGGCATCAATGGCAGTATTCATAAAACTCAACACCCCCGAGACCACAATAAGTGCCGTAAAAAAGAAGACCGCAAATTTATATTTAAGGGAAAGCCCCAATAGTTTTTTCATTCTCTTATTTTATCTATATTTACTGAAAAAAAGAATTATGTTATTATCAAATAGAATAACTATCGACCCATCCATCTGCCACGGAAAACCTTGTATTCGTGGCATGAGATGGCCCGTGGAAGTAATTTTGGACATGATTGAATCAGAAATGTCTTTCGAGGAAATCATTTCTGACCATCCTGAACTCGAAAGAGAAGACATTATTGCTTCCTTGAGCTATGCCAGATTATTAGTTTCTGGGCGTGCCTTACAAAACGTTGCGTAAATGAAATTTCTCTGCGATGTCCACATT